>JABXHP010000055.1 GCA_013373575.1 Oceanospirillaceae bacterium
AACTGATCGCTGAACGTGCGCAACAACCTCTACTGGGGTGCCCAGATTACATCCATGCAGCCGCCTCCCATGAGGAGCGTGCCACTCTCTGGTTTAATGCTACCGGGGAGGCGATGAGCGACGCAGACTGGCACCGCCCCGATCTCTGTCATCTGGGGTATATGTTGAGGGGTAGCCCAGGGGAGCCGAGCCTCTACATGATCTTTAACCGTTCTGAGCGCGAGCAGATATTTCGTCTGCCAGCGCTTAATTATGCTGCAACTTGGAGCTGTAAGATCTGCAGTTCTGAGTCTGCCAAATTAGAATCTGAGTATGCAGCAGCTGCAGAATTACGCCTGCCTGCGCTCAGCGTAGTACTGCTTAGCGCAGCTCGCTAAGCTTAAAGGGTATATCAATGTCGAATACGAAAACTTCTAAAGCAAAATCTACAAAAGACAACCAAGCCATTGTTTCAAAAGCCTGTAATCTTGATTCTATGAGAGAAGATCTCAAGCGTCATTTTGAGGTAACGCTGGGGCGTGATGAGCTAAACGAATCGCACTACTACCTCTACAACGCGCTGGCGCTGACCCTGCGTGATCGTCAGATTCAGTGCTGGAGGGAGACCCGAGAGCGTTACCGTGATGAAGACCCCAAACGGGTCTCTTACCTCTCGCTTGAGTTTCTAATGGGGCGTGCTCTCAACAACGCGATACTCAATCTCGACCTCGATGAGGAGACCCGTGAGTCACTTAGAGAGTACGCAGTTGATCTTGAAGTGTTGGCTGAAGAGGAGATGGACGCAGGCTTGGGTAATGGTGGCTTGGGACGTCTGGCAGCCTGTTTTCTTGACAGCTGCGCCACACTAGAACTGCCAGTTACCGGTTATGGTTTACGCTATGAGTACGGTATGTTTCACCAGCGTTTGAGCAACGGCTATCAGGTGGAGAGCCCAGATAAGTGGCTGCGCTGGGGTAATCCTTGGGAGATAGAGAGCCCAGAGAATGCCTGTAATGTGAAGTTCTACGGTCGTACGGAGTATGTAACTGGTGCTGATGGCAAGATCAAAGCACGTTGGGTTGATACCGCAGATGTGCTCGCTGTTCCTTACGATATGCCGGTGCCGGGTTACCGCAACAATACGGTTAACACTCTCCGTCTGTGGAAGTCTGAGGCTACAGATGAGTTCAACTTGCACGAATTTAACTGCGGCAGTTACACCGATGCGGTGGCAGCGAAGAACCTCGCTGAGCAGATTACGATGGTGCTCTACCCGAACGACAGCTCGGAGAATGGTAAAGTGCTGCGTTTACGCCAGCAGTATTTCCTTTCGTCAGCGAGTCTCCAAGATGTACTGCGCCGCTGGGTGAAACGTAAGGGTAAAGACTTTAGTACGTTTGCCGAGAAAAACTGTTTCCAGCTTAACGACACGCACCCAACTATCGCGGTGGCTGAGTTGATGCGCCTGCTGATGGATGACTATGACCTGAGCTGGGATGCAGCTTGGGCGATAACAAGCAAAACGATGGCCTACACCAACCATACGCTTCTGCCAGAGGCCCTAGAGACTTGGACTGTACGCATGTTTTCTGAAATGCTGCCGCGCCTACTCGACATCATTTATGAGATCAATGCTCGCTTCTTGGCGGATATCGCGCGCCTCTACCCGGGCGATGTGGATCGTCTGCGTCGGATGTCGATCATCGAAGAGGAGGGTGAGCCGCGTATCCGTATGGCCTACTTGGCAATTATCGGTAGCTTCTCTGTAAACGGCGTGGCTGCACTGCACACAGATCTGTTGAAGGCTGGGCTGTTTAAAGACTTCTACGAAGTGTGGCCGGATAAGTTTAACAACAAAACCAACGGTGTCACTCCGCGCCGTTGGCTGAGCGGTTGTAATCCAGGTCTACATGATCTGATCAGCTCCAAAATCGGCGAAGAGTGGGTGGCGGATCTTGACCAGCTCAAGGGTCTACGCCGCTTTGCTAAGCAGAAGACCTTCCAGAAAAAGTGGGCCGAGGTTAAGCAGCAGAACAAACAGGCTCTTGTAGAGTTGGTTGAGCGCACCACAGGTGTCAGCTTCGATACTAGCATGCTGTTCGATGTTCAGGTTAAGCGTATCCACGAATACAAGCGGCAGTTGCTCAATGTACTGCACGTTATCCACCTCTACGACCGCATTACTCGAGGTGATGTCGAGGGTATGGTGCCGCGTGCTGTGCTGATTGGTGGTAAAGCTGCCCCTGGCTACGATATGGCCAAGACGCTGATTAAACTGGTAAACAACGTTGCTGCAGTGGTAAATGCCGATCCGCGCTGTGAAGGGTTGCTCAAGGTCGCATTTGTGCCAGACTACAAAGTGAGCTTTATGGAGGTCATTGCGCCAGCCGCTGATCTGTCGGAGCAGATCTCGACAGCCGGCAAAGAGGCCTCGGGTACCGGTAACATGAAATTCATGATGAACGGTGCGCTGACTATTGGTACTCTGGATGGCGCCAATATAGAGATTCGTGAAGCCGTGGGTGAGGAGAACTTCTTCCTCTTCGGCTTGGATGCTCAAGGGGTGCAGGAGGCACGACTGAGCTATGACCCAAGTGCGATTATCGCTGCTGACGAAGATTTCGCGCGTGTCATGGGGTTGATTGAGTGTGGTCACTTCAATCAATTCGAGCCCGGAATTTTTGAGCCGGTCATTGCATCTATCCGCAGCCCATACGATGCTTGGTTAACAGCGGCTGACTTCCGTAGTTTTGTAGACGCGCAATGTGCAGTTGGGCAGGCCTACAAAGAGCCGGGACGCTGGTGGGAGATGAGTATACTCAACACCGCTTGTAGTGGTCGCTTCTCCAGCGACCGAACTATTAGCGATTACAACAATGAGATCTGGCACGTGAAATAGACGCTGTTTCACACGTCCGGGGTCAAAGAAATATAAAAAGGATCAGACATGCGTGTAGATAACCCTAATCCACGTCACGTCAGTCGCATGACGCGTGATACCCTGGCGCTAGTTCTTGCTGGAGGGCGCGGTTCGCGCCTCCATGAGCTCACCGATTGGAGGGCGAAACCCGCCCTCTACTTCGGTGGTAAATATCGCATAATCGATTTCCCACTCTCTAACTGTATCAATTCAGGTATCCGACGCATCGGGGTGCTCACTCAGTACAAGGCACACTCACTGGTGCGTCACCTGGTTCGCGGTTGGGGCTTTTTCAAGAATGAGTTGGGAGAGTTTGTCGATGTTTTACCGGCCTCTCAACGCCACTCTGAGGCTTGGTACCAAGGTACTGCCGATGCGATCTATCAGAACTTAGATATTATTCGGGCAGTTAGGCCCAAGTATGTACTGGTGCTATCTGGCGATCATGTTTATAAGATGGACTACGGGCTAATGTTAGCAGAGCACGTAGCCTCGGGTGCCGAGATGACGGTCTCCTGTCTTGAGGTGCCCGTAGAGGAGGCTGCTGGCGCATTTGGCGTAATGAAGGTGGATGAGAGTAGTCGCGTCATTGGCTTTGAAGAGAAGCCTGCTAACCCTTCAACCATACCCGGTAGCGACAACCTCACTTTGGCCTCCATGGGTAACTACATTTTCAATACCGATTTTCTATTCGATATTCTCGAGAGGGATGCCCAAACTCCCGGCTCAAGCCGCGATTTCGGTAACGATATTATTCCGCAGATCATTGCTGATCATAAGGTTTACGCCTTTCCGTTCCGTGATGAGAAGACCGGCGATCGAGCCTATTGGCGCGATGTGGGAACCTTGGACTCTTTCTGGAAGGCCAACATGGAGCTGATCCAGACAGTTCCTCCTCTCAATGTATATGACAATGACTGGCCGCTTTGGACCTACCAGGAGCAGCTTCCGCCAGCTAAGTTCGTGTTTGACGAAGAGAGTCGCTGTGGCTATGCGACTGAGTCTATGGTCTCAGGTGGTTGTATCATCTCAGGTGCTAAAGTTAAGCATTCAGTGCTGTTTAGTGGTGTAACCGTTGACCAGCATTCGCAGGTGACAGATTCAGTGATTCTGCCCGATGTAGAAATTGGTCAGAACGTGAAACTCAACAAAGTAATCGTAGACCGCAAAGCACGCATTGCGGACAACTTTGAAGCGGGCATAGATCACGACAGGGACCGAGAGCGCGGTTTCCGTGTTACCAAAGAGGGCGTAGTCCTCATTACTCGCGGTATGCTTGGACAGGAGGAGGGGTCTGCCTAAGGCCCGATGATAATGACGCAACATACTACTCAACCTATTTCCGGGCAGAAACCTGGTACCTCGGGTCTGCGCAAGAAGGTCAAGGTGTTCCAGCAGGCTAACTACCTAGAGAATTTCGTTCAGTCGATCTTCAATGCACAGCCGAATTGTGCCGGCGAGCGCCTCGTTGTTGGTGGTGATGGCCGCTACTTTAATCGTGAAGCGATACAGACCATCATCGCGATGGCTGTGGCAAATGGCTTTGGTGAGCTGATTATCGGGCAGGGTGGAATACTCTCGACACCGGCTGCCTCATGCGTCATCCGCAAGTACCCAAGCTGCGGCGGTATTGTCCTCTCAGCCAGTCACAATCCGGGCGGTCCAGATGAGGACTTTGGTATCAAGTTCAACGGCAGCAACGGTGGCCCCGCTACTGAGTCGATGACCGAGGTGATCTACCAAGAGACTTTGTCGATCACTGAGTATCTCAAGGCCGACATTGAGCCGATCAATCTTGATCTAACCGGTGAGAGCAAGCGTGGCAACACAGTGATACGCGTAATCGACTCTGTGGCAGATTATGTAGAGCTGATGCGCTCACTGTTCGATTTTGATGCGATGCGTGCACTGATTACTGGGGGCGAGTTTAAACTCTGCTTCGATGCGATGCATGCGGTTACTGGTCCATACGCCAAAGAGATTCTGGTTAATCAGCTCGGCGCATCGCAGAGCAGCGTTATCAACGCCGAGCCTAAAGAAGATTTCGGTGGTCACCACCCTGACCCTAACCTGGTTCATGCGGCTGAGCTGGTAGATCGGGTTAAAACTCAGGGGCTCGATTTTGGTGCCGCGTCAGATGGCGACGGTGACCGTAATATGGTGTTGGGACGCAACTTCTACATCAATCCCTGTGATAGTCTCGCGCTGCTAGCGGCACAATCGTCTCATATTCCAGCTTATGCCGAGGGGCTTGCCGGTGTTGCGAGATCGATGCCCACCAGTCGCGCTTTGGACCGCGTCGCAGCGAAACTCAAACTCGATTGCTACGAGACGCCAACTGGGTGGAAGTTCTTCGGTAACCTCATGGACGATGCGCGCATCACCTTCTGTGGTGAGGAGAGCTTCGGTACAGGGTCTAGCCATGTACGTGAAAAGGATGGTCTCTGGGCGGTTCTCTGTTGGCTCAACATTCTGGCCTCCAGCGGACAAACCGCTGCAGATCTGATGCGAGCACACTGGGCGGAGTACGGCCGTGACTACTTCACGCGCCACGATTACGAGGGTGTCGATGCCGATGCGGCCGCTGAGATGCTCAATGAGCTTCGTGGCAAGCTAGAGACATTGGCAGGTACAAGCTTTGCTGGCATTGAGGTTGCGCAGGCGGATGAGTTTAGTTACACCGATCCTGTGGATGCTACCGTCAGTAAGGGGCAGGGTCTGCGTATACTCTTCGTCAATGGTGGGCGTGTGGTGTTGCGTCTGTCGGGTACGGGTACGAGCGGTGCTACGCTGCGTGTCTACTATGACCAGTTCGAGCCTGCCTCTGGCAAGCTAGAGCAGAACCCGCAAGAAGCACTGCAGCCGCTGATTCGCGCCGCCGATGCGCTGGTAGGGATCACTGCAAAGACTGGCCGTAACGCTCCTGATGTAATTACCTGAAAAGGACAATCATGAACATTTTGATGGTTGCTGCCGAGAACGATGCCCTTGAGGGGGCAAAAGTTGGTGGCATCGCTGATGTTGTGCGTGATATCGCACCCGCGTTGGCGAAGCGAAACCACTCGGTAAACGTGCTACTGCCGGGCTATCAGTCACTCTCTGAACAGAGTGGCAGCAGTCGCGTGGCCCGTGTGCAGGTGCATTTCTGGGGGCGCGTTGAGACAGTCGACCTCTTTAGTGTACCGGGTAAATCTCCGACAGAGGGTGTGCAGCAGTGGGTGTTAGAGCACCCACTCTTTGCCGCTGCGGGGAAAGGTCGCGTCTACTGCGATGACCCTCCGGATCGCCCCTTTGCGACGGATGCCTCTAAATTCGCTCTTTTCTCGACTGCAGCAGCTGAGGCTGCTCAACAGGGGCTATTTGGTCCCCTAGATATCATTCACCTGCATGACTGGCATGCCGCAACGGTGGCGCTGCTGCGCAGTTGTGAGCCGCGCTACGCAGCACTCAAGTCTGTGCGTACGGTCTATAGCATTCATAACCTCGCGCTTCAGGGTATCCGTCCTTTTGATGGTGATATCTCTGCTGTTCATGCTTGGTTTCCAGGGCTGCAGATGGATTATGAGCAGATCAAAGATCCACGCTATAGCGATTGCATCAATTTGATGCGGGTAGGTATCAACCTTTGTGATGCGGTGCATGCTGTCTCGCCTACCTACGTGAGTGAGATCACACGGCCGAGTCGACATGAGGTGGGCTTCTTTGGCGGTGAGGGGCTCGACCCAGATCTGCTTAATGCAGAGCAGCAGGGGCGCCTTGTCGGTATCCTTAATGGCGCCGAGTATGACGCGCCACCGGAGCCAAAGCTCGATTCAGAGTTGGAGAGCCTGCTGCTTGAGTCAGAGGAGACTCTGCTTAGTTGGATCGCACGGGAGCCACACTGCCACTCAAGCCACAGTATCGCTTTAGGGCGCATACAGCAGTGGCTGCGCTATAGTGCTGACAAGCAGATGCTCTTCACATCGGTTGGACGCCTCACCGATCAAAAAGTGCTGCTGCTGCGACAGACGATGCACAATGGTAAATCGCTACTTGATAACCTGCTACTGCAGATAAAAGGGCGCGCCCGCTTAGTGCTGCTGGGCAGTGGCGATCCGCTGTTGGAGCAGTTTCTGCTTGAGGTGGCTGGGCGACACAGTAATTTTATTTTTCTGCGCGGTTTCTCCATAGGTCTCTCTGAGTGCCTCTACCGTGCTGGCGACCTGTTCCTCATGCCAAGCTCCTTTGAGCCCTGCGGTATCAGTCAGATGTTGGCGATGCGTGCTGGGCAACCTTGTCTTGTGCATGCTGTTGGCGGGCTAGCAGATACTGTAGAAGATGGTGTGACCGGCTTTAGCTTTAGTGGCGCCACGCTGCATGACCAATGTCAGGCTCTACTAGATACCTCAGCGCGCGCTATTGCGGCGTTTCAGCTAACGGCTGAGTGGAATGAACTTTGCGCTCAAGCAGCTACACAACGCTTTCTCTGGTCGGACGCTGCCGCTGACTATGAGACCAAACTCTATCAATAGGAGATGTTAATGCGTTATCTACACACAATGGTCCGAGTAAAAGACCTGGATGAGTCTCTCGATTTCTATGTAAAAGGGCTTGGCTTGGTTGAGGTGAGTCGCAAAGAGAGTGAGGCTGGCCGTTTTACCTTGGTATTTCTGGCGGCACCTGAAGATGTTAAGCAGGGTGCCTCAGGGCGCGCACCGCTGATGGAGCTCACCTACAACTGGGATCCGGAGGAGTACCAGGGTGGCCGCAACTTTGGTCATCTCGCGTATGAGGTTGATGATATCTATGCGATCTGTCAGCACCTCAGTGATCGTGGTATCTGCATAAACCGCCCGCCTCGCGATGGGCATATGGCGTTCGTTCGGTCACCTGACGGCATTTCGTTCGAGCTGTTACAGAAGGGTAAGCCTCTTGCGCCCGCGGAGCCTTGGGTATCCATGCCAAACTCTGGCAGTTGGTAGCTAGCCTGAGCAGTGGTTGCGTAGAGCTGCTACGAAGCAGTTGATCTCATCACGTTCAAAGTAGCCCTGTTGCCGGGCTACTTCTCGAGCTTTGGCTTCATCGATACGGCTGCGCAAATTCCTAGCTAGTTGGCAGCCAGCATCATAAGCACTAATCAATCTTTCGGTTCGTTTAGCTGGACGATTTTCAGGGCGCACAACTCTAGTCATCTATCTCACTGGCCTCCGTTATAAACTGAATATAGCCAGCAGATTTATGCAATTAACGCGCCAACTTTGCGCCAGCTTTCTCTGTTTAAGCCAGACTAAGAGAGTTTTTTTGCCAGCGCGAGAGCGTCGGCAAGTCTGTCTTGGCCCCAGAAGGGCTCACCATTAACGATATAAAACGGCGCGCCAAATACACCTGCTGCGGCTGCCTCGCGGGTCTCCTGCTCCAGCTGCTCACTAAGCGTTGTGGAGGTCGCAAGCAGACTCTCAGGCAGGCTCTGCTCAGCAAGGATCTCCAACAGTGTCTTATCGTTGGCAATATCACGCTCTTCGCGCCACACTGCTGTCAGTAGTGCACGTAAAAGTGCGCCAACATCCTCGCCCGCATCGCGCGCTGCAAGAAGTAGTTTTGTGGCAGGTGAGGGGTTAACTGGGAAGTAAGCAGGGTTGAAGTTGATCTCCATCTGGCGCTTGGCGGCAATTCTGTGCAATTCGGCCATGCGGTAGTCGAGACGTTGTTTTGAGCGCTGTCCCAATGGAATCCCGCCGGTCTCAGCAAATAGCAACGGCAGATCTACCGGATGATAGCGAATCTTTGCGGGCGCGTTTGCCTCTAATTCATCGCCAGCGAGGTAGGTGAAGGGTGAAATAGGTGCAAAGTAGTAGTCTATTGTGGCTGGCATGTGCGTCTCGTCCTTTTATCCAGTTGTTTTATTGTTTGTTTAGGATTTCACCGACTGTTCTAGAGACCTCTTCCAGTGTGCAGGGTTTTATCAAGAACGCCTCGGCGCCTAGCTGCTCTGCCTGCTTCATCTCTAAGGGGGTGTCGTAACCGGATAGAAATACGATGGGGATGGTGCGAGTGGATTCTACACGCCGCAACATTTGTGCGACTTCCATGCCGCTAAGTGTGGGCATATTGATATCGAGTATCACCAGTTGGGGTAGATGCTTGAGAACTAGATTCAATCCCGCCTCTGGGTCCATCGCCAGCATCACCTTGTATTCACTACTGAGGGCATCTTTGATGCTCGTCAAAGTGAATGTGTCGTCATCAATAGCGATAATAAGCGCCTTCTCGTTACTCATACTGCTAATACTGCTTCCTAGTACGTTACTCTTACAGCTTAGCTTATCTTGTTTGCGATTGATGCGGCAGACTCGATAAATCTTTACTGCTACAATCCCGCCAATTCTGTTTAAGATTCTGAGGAGCAGTGATGAGCGAAGCCACGCCAGAAGCCAAGATCGGTTTTATCGGCATGGGTGTTATGGGGAAAAACCTGGCACTCAACCTAGCAGACAATGGCTATACGCTAGCCGCGTTTGACCTTGATCGCGCCAAAGTGGAGGTTGCAATCGCGCAAGAGCGTGCTGAGGCTCCGCAAGCAGCTCCCCGCATTCGTGGTTGCTCTTCCTACACTGAGTTGCTTGCTGCCACGGTATCTCCGCGCATTATTCTGCTTTCAGTACCTGCCGGTGAACCTGTTGATCATGTCTGCGCCAAGCTTATCGATGCCGGTATTCAGGCTGACGATATTGTTGTGGACACGGGTAACTCTCTGTGGACCGACACACGCGACCGCGAGAAGCACTATGCTGGAAAATTTATCTTCTTCTCCACTGCAGTCTCGGGTGGTGAGGAGGGGGCTCGATTCGGTCCTGCGCTCATGCCATCTGGCGACCCCTACGCGTGGACACGGCTTCGCCCTGTTATGGAGGCTATCGCTGCAAAAGTTGATCCGCAGAGCGGTTTGCCAATAGAGCGCAAAGAGCCCGGAAATCCAGTAACTGAGGGGGAGCCCTGTGCCGCCTACATCGGAGATTCAGGCTCGGGACACTACGTTAAAATGGTGCACAACGGCATAGAGTACGCCGATATGCAGCTCATCTGCGAAGTCTACCACTTGATGCGCCACGCGATGGCGATGACTCCAGCTGAGATCGCCGAGGTGTTTCGGGAGTGGAACACGGGGCCGCTGCACTCCTACCTTATCGAGATTAGCGCAGAGGTTCTTGATCAGATTGACCAAGAGAGTGGTCTGCCACTGGTCGATATTATCCTCGACAAGGCTGGCCAGAAGGGTACGGGGCTCTGGACCGCTGTCAGCGCTCTGCAGGTAGGAGCACCGGCTCCAACAATTACCAATGCCGTTTTCGCTCGCGCGCTGTCTACTCTGAAAGAGGTGCGTGTAGAGGCGTCCAAGTCGCTTCCTGGTCCTGTGGGTGGGGGTATTAAGACCTCACGTCCCGAGATGATTGAACAGCTCCATGACGCGCTCTACTGTGCCAAAATCTGTGCTTATGCGCAGGGCTTCCAGCTGATGCAGATGGCCGCCAAAGAGCATGGTTGGGCGTTGAACTTCTCCTCCATCGCGAAAATCTGGCGTGCAGGTTGTATTATTCGCGCGGTTTTCTTGCAGCCTATTGCTGAGGCGTTTGAGCGCAATCCAGATCTGCATAGCTTATTGATGGACCCCTTCTTTGCTGAGCAGGTGGGGCGCTACCAATCGAACTGGCGCTCTGTTGTAGCTCAGGCTGTATTGGCAGGTATCCCGGCAGGCGCGATTAGTTCTGCGCTGGCCTACTATGACTCATACCGCACCGAAGTGTTACCGGCCAACCTGCTACAGGGGCAGCGCGACTTCTTTGGTGCGCATACCTTCTCTAGAGTTGACCGTAACGACGGTAAATACCATGTGAAGTGGAGTGAGCCAGGCCGTCCTATCGTTAAAGCCTAAGGTTTGTCACCGGCCGCCATCATAAAGCGGTATCGAAGGGTGCGAAATGGGTCTCGAGCTCACGAATAATGAGCTCGGGCTTACGTTGTCGTTCGCTGAACTGCCGCGCAAAGAGACTCACAGAGTAGGTTGTATTGGGTGCGAGTAGGGCGTCAATCTCCTCAAGTTTGAGGTAGGCGGGCCTTTCGTCTGCCCCAAGCAGGTGACTGCAAGCGTAGAGTTGGTAGTGACGCAGCAGCTGTGCAATATCCTCAGTAGCGGGTCTACTCAGCGCTGCAAGCAGCAATAGGTGCTCCGCCTCGTTACGGTAAGCACTGTGCCAGTCGCTTGACGCTCCCGTTTCCCGAGCTGCAGCAGAGCGCTCAATTTCCCCTCTTATCGCACTGGGCCAGTCGGCCGAGTACTCTTTTAGAAGCAGTACCACTCTGTCTAAGTAGGCGGGGTTGCTGCTTAGCGTAAATTGGTAGATATGCATCCCAACGATGCTCGCGCGGATCGAACCGAGTTGCTCTACCAGAGGGAGTTGAACGGCGAGAGCGCGTTGCAGTGCGGGCATGTTGAGATGGTCGTAGAGGTGCGTATCGATTTGAAGTTCAATCATTGTGCCAGCCTCTCTAGCAGGGCCGACCACTGCCCAATACGATCTGAACCGCCAACATACTGACCGCTACCACGCTCTTTCGCCAGCCATAGACCCTGTACATTGAAGCTGTAGACGGGCACTAGGTCCTTACGCTCGGTGGCTGGCTTTATCTCGCCAATCAAATTATCCAATACCACTGGGATAGTTCGTGGGTCCGGAGCGTAGGTAAGCACCATGTGCGCTTCATCCCAATCCAGCGCCTTTACATAGGTAATACGCATCTTGCCATCATCGACGCCGAGTTCACGCAGAGTGAAGTACTTCGCGATAGAGTAGTCCTCACAGTCACCACCATTCGTGGTCAACTTTTCAAATGGCGTGGCCCAATAGTCCTCGACACCCCAGTGTTGCTGGTCGGTGTAGTAGGGGACGAGGTTGAAGAAGTCGTTAACCAGTTTGAGTTTTTGCGTCTCGCTGATCCCCTTGTTCCCCTCAACCAGGCGTCGCATTGCCTCCAACCGTTTTACCGCGTTGGCACCCCATTTTGCCTCTACTCGCTCTAGCAATTCGGGCGAGAAGTTCACCAATTCGGAGGCATTTGCTGTGCTACTAAGGCAGATGCCCAGTACCAGAGCAGCTTGCCCCAGCCGTTTAACCCAGCTCATTATTGCTCCCGACGGCTCGCAGCTGCCAAGCCGATCTGGCGCAGACACTCCAGATCCTCGTCAGAGATAACATCCTCCGCCAAGATCTCAATGTTGAGTAAGTTGCCGAGCTCCTGGATCGCTCGAACCATCTGCTGTTTGTCTGCCGAGCTAGCAATATCCTCGGTGTCATGGCGAGCAATACGGATGTAGGCGAACGGTTTGGCGCTAAGCTTGTCGATATCAAGATGGCGAGATTCATAACGTTTGAGCATTACACCTGCGCCAATGCGGCGGGCGAAGTCTACGAAGCTTAGGAATGCATCTATATCTTGCGCAGCAGCGTAGGCGCTGAGGCTAAACACCAGCTTGCTAGCTTGCTCTTTGTGTTCTGATAGCAAGGTAAACAGCGTTTGGCGGAAATTATTCGAGCGCACAGAGTACATCGAAAGGTTAACTGCAATGCGCTGTTTAGGTTGCTCGATACGCAAGCGCTGAATCACGCGTTTGATAACTTTGAGGTCGAACTCGGCTGCTTGATGAGTCGACTCAGCAATCGAGATAAAGGTGCCGATAGGGACTGGGTTATTGTGATTGTCGAATACTTCTGCAATCGCCTCCTCGAGCACGAGCTCGTCGTTGCGATCAGCCGCTAGGGCGTAGCTAAGGTTGGCGTAGGAGAGGTTAAAGTTTTCCGCTTTAACCGCTTGCATCACCAAGCTGTTCCACTCCTCAAGACTGCGTGCTTCAGCGGCACTCTCGCTGATGGCAAACTGGTTTTCACCGATTAGCCGTGACTTTTCGAACGCCTCATTAGCCGCTGCCAACAGGCTATTGATGGTGCTACGCGCATCGTATCGTACGCCACCAATGTGGCCCACCTCTTTGATCTCATAACTGGCACCTAGCTCGGTGAAGGCGGCACAGATCCGCTTACAAAGCTGCTCTGCAGCCGCTAAATCGGGGTTCTTTGAAACCAGTACGAACTCACCACCGAAAATACGGAAGAGCACTTCGCCCTTGGGATCTGCAGTGAGTAGTGTAGCAATCTTGTTGCTGAACGAACGGATATATCCATCCACCTGAGAAGCACTATTGCGGCTCGCGAACCCGGCGAGATCGTCAATCCGGATTACAAACAGGAAACCCTCTCTATTGGCAATAAAGGTCTCCTTCATGTGAGTCTCAAAGCTCACTTTCGTTGCTAGCCCTGTGAGTGGGTCGGTATGGAGGCGGTCACTTGCGTCGACCAGCCGGTCGTTGAGAGCCGAGACGACACGCTCTATTTTGCCTGACATCAGGTTCATCGAGTGCGCGACGCTACGAATTTCAGAAGTCCAGGGTAGCGGTTCGATCTTCTCATACTTGCCTTCACCGATGCGTTCGGCCAACAGACGGATACGGTTGAGTGGTGCGAGCAGTGTGCGGATCACTAGGGCGAGTGTCGCTAGTGATAAAAGGAACAGCATCAGCGAGTAGCTGAGTGTCGATTTGAACTGCTCCCAGAGTCTCAGATAGCCAAACCCCGGATGGATGCTCACCTCAACACGGCCTCCAATCATCCAGCCTGCATCGATATCAGAAAATGCGCTGCCGGTCTTCATTGGAAGACTGTGGACGAACCAGTCGGGGACCTCGGCAAAGGTATCGGGATTCGTCTTACGTACCAGTACTTCCCCATCTATATCGGTGAGTAGGATTTCACGAAAGTAGCCCCGGTCAAAAATGGTGTTCACCATTGTCTCGAGAATTGTATCCTCTTTATCGAGAATATAGGGACTTAGGGAGAGCCCCAGTGAGGTTGCTGTATCCTGCGCATGCACCTCCGATTCTATCTCAAGATAATTCTTTATATTATTGATACTTAAATAGAATGTGACTGCAAATATCGCGAAAAATATCGCTGAAATCAGAAGCATTAGCTGCTTTGACAGTGACATGTGTAGACTCCAACGCCAGCTATAATTGAGTCTCTTGAGCTTAGTTCACAGCTGCGGATTTGTCAGCGTGAAACTTGCGCTTTAGCTCGGTCAGATCATTGTGAAATCAGACACATAGGCTAGCCTTAATCTAGGGTTGCTAGAGTGGAATTGAAATGGGCCGCGCAATAGAACAACAGGAGTTCGCCAAAGAGGCGTACCAGCAGTTTGAGAAGGTGTTGCAGGAGCAGCTTGCACGATTGAAGTCGATGTTGGCTGATCCCGGGTTCGGCATTGGTGAACGCACCCTAGGTGCTGAAGTCGAACTCTACCTTATCGACGATCAGGGTCGGCCCGTCTGTCAGAACAGAGAGATCCTCGCTGCTTTGCCGGAGGCCGGACTCGCTCTTGAGATTAACCGCTACAATTTAGAGCTCAATCTTCAACCCGTTACGGCTGCGGGAGAGCCCTTCTCGCGGATGTCCGCCGAGATGGTTCACAAGATTGGCCGTATCAATGCAGCCGCACAGAGTGCTCGTGCACTCCCTATCGGCATACTACCCACACTGCAACGCACTGATTTTGGACCGCAAATCATCACTCCAGAAAAACGCTATGTCGTGCTCTCGCGCGTGCTAAGGGAGATTCGCGGCGACTCCTTTGAGATAGCCATTAGTGGTGAGCCGGATCTACAGATGCAGACCGAGGATGTGACCCTAGAGGGGGCTAATACGTCGCTACAGATCCACCTACGCGTAGCACCAGACGAATTTGCCGATTGGTTCAATGCGGCTCAGCTGGTGACACCCATACTAGTGGGCTTGGCAGCAAATTCCCCGATTCTCTTCGGCCATCGGCTCTGGCACGAGACGCGAATTCCTTTGTTTAGACAGTCGATCGATGGGCGCAGTTCTGAGGAGTGCAGCCGGGCAATTCCATCGCGAGTTGACCTAGGCAGTGGTTGGGTCCGCCAAGGAGCCTATGAGCTCTTCTCGGAGTTGGTACACCTACACCCCCCGATATTGCCTATCGTAGAGTCTGATCAAGGGCCGAGTGAGTTGCGCGAGCTGCGGCTACATTCGGGCACAGTCTGGCCCTGGAATCGGGCAGTCTACGACCCTTCAGATGGAGGGCACCTGCGTATTGAGCTGCGGGCTTTGCCAGCTGGCCCAACGGTAAAAGATATGCTCGCCAATGCTGCAATGCTAATTGGACTGACAGCCGCTTTTGCAGCGCGTATGCCGGAGTGGGTTAATCGCCTGCCCTTCGAGACTTTGGCAAGTAATTTCTACGCCGCCGCACAGCACGGGATAGAGGCGCAGCTCTACTGGCCTGACGCGCAGGGGCATGCAGGACTTAAGCCGCATAAAGTGGCGGATTTGGCGGCGAGCTTGCTGGATGAGGCGAGAGTAGGGCTGAATTTGCTGAACGTCGATCAGGCCGAGATCGAAGCGTCGCTAGCACCGATGAGAGCACGTATAGAGAAGCGACAAAACGGTGCAAGCTGGATGCTTAAACGTCATGAACAGCTGTCGAAGTTAATGCCGCCTGAGGCCGCGCTTCGTACCCTGGTGATTGAATACCAACAGCATAGTGGTGCAGACCTGTGTGTGGCTGATTGGCCGTTGCAGTAACACGACCGGTATTGAGAGCCGATTAAACAGAGATTAATGACTTCAGATGAATGAACAGTTTACCCATATCGTGAATCCCCACTCAGCTGATATCCCCGTTGACCCGCTGGCGTGGCTGAGCACTCTTGGAGGGCCTGCCTCGCTCTTTATTCAAGGCGCGGATACAGAGCGCACGCGAGCGGTGGTAACCCTTCTACATGGCAATGAACCCTCGGGCATGTTTGCCATCCATAGGTTGCTACGTGAGGGGCTCGAACCCGCTACGAATTTGCTCCTTGTGCTGGTATCCGTTGAGGCGGCTTTGCTAGAGCCGCTATTTCGCTACCGCGCCTATCCCTCGGAACGTGATATGAACCGCAGTTTTAACCCACCTTACAGTGATTGTGCTGGGCGTATCGCCAAGCAGCTGCTGCAGCTACTGGAAGAACACAAGCCTGAGGCGGTGTTAGATGTGCATAACACCTCCGGTAAGAGCCCGAGTTTCGCTGTTTCAACACAGCAGAGCTGGCCACACGAATCACTCGCTGCGATCTTTACCGAGCGCCTTGTCATTACCCAACTGCGTATGGGTTCACTTATGGAACAGTCAAAGCCAGAGATGCCGGTTCTTACGGTCGAGTGTGGCGGGGCGCAGGAGCAGAGCGCGCATGACTTAGCCTATCGTGGCCTCTTAGAGTATTTTACCTGCAAGCAGCTGTTTCACGTTGAGCATGGGTTGGATATGGATATCTATCACGATCCCATTCGCTTGGAGCTTGAGCAGGGGTTGCGCCTAGCCTTCGCCTCGTCGCCAGTACTCGGTGTGGATATGACTCTACTCGATCAGGTGGACCAGTTTAACTTTAGAGCCGTACCACCCGGTACACTGCTGGGCTGGGTACGCAGCCCAGAGGTGCTGGATCGGCTGCGGGTTGCCGACGCGAAGGGCAATAACCGTTTTGATCAATTTTTTGAACTCTGCGGCAATAAATTGCAAACCAACGCGCCGCAAAAGTTGTTTATGGTGACGACGCGTCCGGATATTGCGCTAAGCGACTGTCTACTCTATTCGGCCGTAGAGAGTGAACATGAGCGCGTACATCTAGAGCCCGAAGCAAATGGGGCGTAATTGAGAACAATAAGAGAGCCTAAATGAGAGAGAGTACCTTACGTGGCAGTTGGTTACCCGCAGAGCTGAACCCTGCCGGGTATAGCAATCTTAATGAGCTGTTTGATGAGTGTACATCCCGTTATCAAGATCGCACGGCGTTTACGAGCCTCGGTTGCGACCTTAGTTATGCCGATCTCGATCGCTACAGTAGAGCCTTTGCTAACTACCTATTGATGGACGCCGGCGTCAAACCCGGTGACCGCATAGCGTTACAGCTACCCAACCTTATCCAGTACCCGATACTGGTATTCGGTGCGCTCAGGGCTGGCGTTATAGTGGTTAACACCAATCCGTTGTACACACCCGAAGAGATGCTGCATCAGTTCCGCGACAGCGGTGCTAAGCTTCTGGTGATCTATGCCAGCATGGCGCACAAGTTAGAGCCAATTCTTGCTGAGACTGAGATTGAACGCGTACTGGTGACTCAGGTGGGTGATTTCGGTGGTCTATTCAGAGGCGCGTTCCTCAATTTCGCTGTGCGTTACATCAAACGCATGGAACCCAAGTTTAGTCTGCCTAATTGCTATTGGCTCAAGCCCTCGCTTGAACCTTGGCTTGAAACCCAATGTGACTATCCGCAGCTCTCCCTCGGTGATATCGCGGTGCTGCAGTACACTGGGGGTACCACAGGTGTGGCCAAAGGTGCTGTGCTAACACACGCTAATCTACTGGCCAATATTCTCCAAGGTCGGCAGGTGATGCAGGTTGCGCCGCAGGGCTGGGCGAATCTGGTAATTTCACCGCTGCCGCTTTATCACATCTATGCATTTGTCGTCTCCCAGATAATAGCCGCAGAGGGCGGGCACTCTCTGCTGATCCCTAACCCTCGTGACTTGGATGGGTTCATTGCTACACTCAAACGAGTACGGATGAGCTGTTTTATCGGATTAAATACGCTATTCATTGGGCTGTGTCGTCATAGCAAATTTAGCCAGGTGGATATGTCGCAGTTAAAGGCGACTATTTCAGGCGGTATGGCGCTTACTGACAAAGCGGCAGACCTATGGCGTCAGGCCACAGGGCAGGAGATTATTGAAGCTTACGGACTCACTGAGGCCTCTCCAGCGGTCACCGTTAATGATCCGCTTAAACCGGTTGTGGGCAGTATTGGACGACCACTCGCGGCGACAGAGATCGATATTCGTGAATCGGGCTACCGCTCCGTCGGCGTCAACGAACCGGGTGAACTGTGTGTCAAGGGGCCGCAAGTTATGCGCGAGTATTGGCTTAGACCCGAAGAGACCGCCGCCACATTTACCGAGGATGGTTACCTTCGAACCGGTGATATCGCCTTGATTGATGATGAAGGGCTGGTTCATATCGTTGATCGTGCCAAGGACCTCATCATTGTATCAGGCTTCAACGTCTACCCAACTGAGGTTGAAAATGTGGTAGCTAGCCACCCGGATATCCTTGAGTGTGCTGTGGTAGGCGATGCCGACCCAGACACAGGCGAGTTGGTTCACCTCTATGCTGTGAGTAGCAATCCGCAGTTGAGTGCACAGGATCTAAAAGCTTGGTGCGCTGAGCGCCTCGCTGGTTATAAACGGCCTCGCAAGATCAGCTTCCGTGAAACACTCCCCAAAACACCTGTGGGTAAGGTACTCCGCCGCGCCCTGCGTGAGAGCTAAGTGGAGCTGTAAAAGAGCCTGAGCATAGCGACGCCTTAGGTGAACTGTTAACATTCACCGCTCGTCTCGAACCAAGGAGCTTCTGTGCTCGGCGCCTTTTTTATCGCTGTCTTTCCCGTTTTCTGTATTGCCCTAATCGGCTATCTGCTAACGCGCAAAACTGATGTTCTGCGCCATCCCGGAATGCCGATTCTGACAACTCAGATCGCTCTGCCTGCGCTGATATTCTATTCGCTGATGACCAAGGGTTTGCCGGTGGGTGAGATGTTAGAGTTGATGCTGGTGACGGCTATTTGTGTCTCAATAGGGGCCGCTTTCGTGGCCTTTGGCTGCCGCCTTTTCAAGCAATCACCATGCTTCTATCTGTCGACTCTTGTAAACCCCAATACAGGTAACTTCGGAATTCCAATGGTCTTTGCACTGCTTGGGGAGGAGGCGTTGGCGACGGCAATTGTTATCTCTAGCACAATTACACTGAGCCACTTCACCTTAGGGATAACGGCGATGTCCGGCGAAGCGCCTTGGCGCAAGCTGTTTACCAACGCCCCCTTGCTGGCACTTGTGGCTGGTGCACTCTTATCCTCACTTGAGGTGAGCGTACCAGCCCCGATAATGCGGGTCGTGGAACTACTCTCCGGCGTCGCGCTGCCGGTGCTCTTGTTGCTGCTTGGAAGTTCGTTGGCGACACTTAACTTACGCCGCCGTTCGGAGCTCGGCGTATTGGCACTGCTGTCGCTCTATCGGCCGCTCAGTGGTTTTCTGATCGCCTTTGCGGTTACTCGTTTTGCAGGCTTAGATAGCCTGTCGAGCTTAGCGTTGATGCTGCAGATGTCGATGCCGGTCGCCGTTATGAGTTACATACTAACGTTAAGATACGGTGGGCCCTCTGAGCGTATAGCAGCGCTCACGCTCACTAGTATGCCGGTATCTTTGGCTATTCTGGCTGCTATATTCGCGTTCCAAGATCTACTCGTTTAAGGCTTAGCCTGACTTCAACGCGGAAAGCCGTGCTTGTATCTCTCGCATCCGCTGATGTGAGTTGCGCAGGAACGCCTGAGCTGCGTTGTAGCGCCCAGCTTTGTCAGCCTTGAACTCGAGGTAGGCACGTGTCAGGTTCTCTTTACGCTCACCCAGCCACTCACGCTGTTCCGCCAACAGGAGCTGCGCTTCGCTCTCGTCAAGTCGGTCAAGTAGATCGCGAAACGCAATGTAGAGCTGTGCGTCCACAACATAAGCGAGTGACATGAGGGCGGCGATCTTCTCATCAAGTTGAGCAGTCTCTGCGACCTGATTATTCATGCTAGCGAGTGTGTCATCTAGGCTCGGTAGCCAGTCTAACTGATCGCTGATACTCAAAGGTGCGAGAGGTGGTGGCTCAGTCGGTTCGAAAGCAACAGAGGCAGCGCTCTGTTCGACAACTTCTGGCGTGGAGGGCTGATCCCAAGTTTGCTCAACGCCATCCTGTACCGAGTTGGCTGTCGCTGGCTCCTTGTTTGGCTGCGGCTCAGCAGTTAGCTGAGGCTTTTCATCAGGCTGAGGCTCTTCATCAAACAGAGGTTCTGCTTGAGGTTCCTGCGCAGGTTTCGGACCAATACTCAGCTGTGCTGCTGGATCATCAGCAACAACATCTACAGCCGAGGTTTCGGTCTCGGAATTAACGCGCGACAGAATCTCTGAAACTGGTGTACCACCACTTGGTGCTCTTTGCGCAGGACGTAGATCGCTAAGGGGGGCGGGGAGTGATTGACAGCCTGCTAGCAGCAGCGTGCAGACCAGCGGTGTGCTTTTGAGTCTAAGGCGCATAACTCTCTCTCATTAAACATTGTGCGGAATTGTATAGCAGATACTTGAATGTTTCTCTGTTATAATCGCGCGCTTTCTTTTCAGCTTCCCCAGTGTTCGCGACGCTGGTGCAACGGAGACAACGATGAGCGCGAAAGTAGCGATTGTAATGGGATCGAAATCTGACTGGCCAACGATGCAGGAGGCTGCGGATATTCTAGATACCCTAGGTGTTGCATACAGTGCAGAGGTTGTCTCTGCACATCGGACTCCCGACAAAATGTTCCGTTTTGCCGAGGGGGCTGCTGCACAGGGCATAAAAGTAATTATCGCAGGCGCAGGCGGTGCTGCTCATCTTCCCGGTATGATCGCTGCAAAAACACTCGTACCGGTACTTGGTGTTCCGGTGCAGAGTAAAGCGCTGAGCGGCCAAGACAGCCTCCTCTCTATTGTTCAGATGCCGCGCGGTATTCCAGTGGGCACGCTCGCAATTGGCGGCGCGGGAGCCTTTAATGCGGGCTTGATGGCCGCTCAGATGCTGGCAACAGAGGACGCTGAGCTCGCTCATCGTCTTGGCGAGTGGCGCGCGGCGCAGAGCCAAGCAGTACTCGATAACCCAGATCCACGAGGTTAATACCTATGCAGCTTCCACGCATTGTAGTTGCTGGCAACGGTCAGCTTGGTCAGATGCTGCAGCAGGCGGGTGCTCCGATGCAGCTTGAGGTGCAGCCGATACACCCTATTGGCGAGACGCTAGTTGAACTGCGTGATGATGATGTGATCAGCGTAGAGATTGAGCACTGGCCAGATAATCCGGTGGGTAATCAGCTCAAAGGGCATGCGAATTTCCGTAATGCCAGTGCGCTCCACGCAGTCATCGACCGCCAGAGACAGAAGAGCCTGCTCGACCGTCTTGATGTGCCCACAGCCCCTTGGGTTGCTCTCGATTCGAACGCGCATGATCTGGGTGTAGCGCTCGCATCTCTTGGAGATGCCGCCGTTGTGAAAGCTCGCATGGGCGGCTATGACGGCCGCGGTCAGTGGCGCTGGAGAGGCGGTGACGAAGTTCTGGCTGAGTGGGATCGCCACTGTATTGCTGAAGCGATGATACCCTTTAGCCATGAGGTATCTCTTGTTGGCGCACGTAATGCAGCCGGGGAGAAGGTCTTCTACCCGCTGACTCGCAATTGGCATCAGAATGGTATCTTGCGTGCAAGTATCACTAACCTAGATCGCTCTGAGGCTCAGCAGCAAGCAGCAGAGAGCTGGCTGGGTCGCATCATGGACGATCAGGCATACATCGGTGTCATGGCGATGGAGTGCTTTGTTGTAGATGGCAAATTGCTTGTGAATGAGCTCGCGCCGCGTGTGCACAATTCTGGGCACTGGTCACAAGAGGGTGCAACCATCAGTCAGTTCGAGCTACACCTGCGTGCCTTGGCTGACCTGCCACTGATTCAGCCCGAATTGCGTGGAGAAGCGTTAATGTACAACTTGCTTGGTCGAGACTGGAAGGACGAGTGGCTGGGCGTAACAGGTCTACACGTTCATTGGTACGGCAAGGAGATTCGCCCGGGCCGAAAGGTGGGACATGCCAACATCGTTCGTCCAACGCGTGCTCAGCTGATTGAGTCATTGCAGCAACTTAGACCGCTAGTTGATGCTGGAGAAGAGCAGGTGATCGACTGGTGCCTTGAGCAGCTGGGCTGAGGAACCGATAGATAAGCCGTTAGGACGGCAGCAGAAGAATAGGCATAAAAAAACCGCTCGATTAGAGCGGTTTTTTATCTGTTACCGGGATTACTCAGCAGCTTTAGCAGCGGCCTTAGGCGCAGCAGCTTTACGTGCAGTAGTCTTAGGCTTGGCTTCAGTTGTTGGCATCATAGCAGCGAAATCAACTTCAGCGATGTTTGCCATAGACTCTTCGAAAACAGAGGTGAGCTCTTCGCGAGCAACTGTTAGAGCTGCGAGTTCTTGCTCTGCAGTAGTTGTCAGCTTGCTCTCCATCTCTTTGTAGAACGCAATCTGCATCTCAACCGCAGCCTGTGGCTCAGCAGCAGTCAGCGCTTTAACCTGCGCCAGACCAGCGTTGAACATTTCAGTCAGGTAGGCAGACTGTAGTGCAATCAGTTTTTCAGCAGTCTTTTTGTTGATTTCAGCAACCTTAGTGAATGGTGCCATCTGGTCAGCAAAAGATTTCATCATAGTATCGTACATGGCTAGGCCCTTTTTAATCGTTAAAGAATTCTTTAAAACAGCGCATTGTGCACTGCACAATTTTTATACAATTTATGTTTTTGGGCGATCTCTGTCAACAGTTTTTTGCTGCACTGCACAAAACAATTTTTACGCATCACGATTGCGCTGAATTCATTGCAGCTATTGAGGTAAACTGTTGCAAAACTTAGGTATTGAGTGAGTTTCATTTGAGTAGTATTCAAGCAGATCGGTCTAGACCGATCGGTGTCTTCGACTCAGGTATCGGCGGGCTGAGCGTCCTGCGAGCGATTCGCAAGGAGCTACCGGATGAGAGTTTGATCTACTTTGCGGACAGCGCCTACGCACCTTATGGCGACCGTACAGATAGCGAGATCATTCAGCGCTCTAGGGAGGTGACACAAACTCTGGTTGCTCTCGACTGTAAAGCGATCGTGGTAGCCTGTAATACCGCAACAGCAGCTGCCGTTGCACAGCTTCGAAGTGAAGTGGACCTTCCCATTATCGGCATCGAGCCAGGCGTTAAGCCGGCAGTTGAGCGCAGCTTGAGCAAACGCGTTGGCATACTAGCGACGCGCTACACCCTAAGCTCGGCTAAATACCGCTCGCTGGTTGAGCGCTTTGGTGCGACTGCCGAGATTACTGTGCAGGCCTGCCCGGGACTGGTGGAGACGCTGGAGCTACCGGGTGATCACAGTTTGCGTTTGGCACAGCTGCTCGATACCTATCTACAACCGATGCGTGCCGCCAAAATCGACACCTTGGTTCTCGGCTGTACGCACTACAGTTTTTTATCAGAGGCTATCCGCACCCGCTTAGGTACGGATGTTGAAATTCTCGATACGCCCGGCGCAGTCGCGCGGGAGGTGCACCGCAGGCTTGCAGAGGTTAGTGCATTAGCTCAATGCAGTGGAACTTTACCCTCAATACGCTATCTAACAAGTGCAAAGGATCTTGCACACAGCTCTGCTGTTGTCTCAAAACTTATGGAAAGCAACATTGTTTTAGAGCACGGTTAGCGAGCGGTAAGCGAGTAGATGGGCAAATAGATAGAGTAGGAGAGAGTCGATGGGATTCATGGATAGTTTGAAAGCACTATTTGCTGGCCAGGAGAAGCAGGAAGCGGAGCCGAGCGTTGAGTACAAGGGGTTCC
The DNA here is from genome assembly GCA_013373575.1 of Oceanospirillaceae bacterium. Lineage (GTDB taxonomy): Bacteria > Pseudomonadota > Gammaproteobacteria > Pseudomonadales > Balneatricaceae > Marinobacterium_E. The sequence goes on from JABXHP010000055.1 coordinate 23,522, forward strand.
AAATACTAGTGGAGCCAGTGAACCGTGGCGGCCAGTTTGGTGTCGGTGCGAGGATTACCAAGCTGGAGGGAGATCAGCAGAAGGAGCACCGCTTTATTCGCGCAGACGTGTTGCCCAACAGAGATGCCTGTATTGAGGTGACGTTGAACAAAGCGAAAATGACGATAGACCAACTTGGCGATCGAATTTTTAGTTAACCGGTTTTCTGTTTGCCGCTCATCTCATCATGTTCGGGAAAGGGTGTAACGTTGTGATCAACCACACAGACACAGTTACGCCCTGAATGCTTCGCGCGGTACAGGGCTGCATCTGCATCTGCAAGCAAACCAAGAATCTTACGATCGCCCTTTGGCTCCGTGCCGTGGAGAATGCGCACACCGATACTCACGCTCAGGTCGATGCTTAGATCATCTTCTACGAAAGGTGTGCTCTCTACGATGCTGCGGAAGCGGTCGAACAGTTCGAAGCTTTGGTGAGAATCGATAGGGCAGACTGCGATGAACTCCTCGCCCCCATAACGGCCAACAATATCATAGGGTCTGAACGTCTCACTTAATCGATCAGCAAACTCTTTAAGCACTCGATCACCGACCGGGTGCCCGTAGGTATCGTTAACACTCTTAAAGTAGTCTATATCGAGAATAGCGATCGCGAGCTGTGTCTCATTACGTTCGCAACGCGCCAACTCACGCTCAAGTAGTTCAACGACAGCACCGCGATTTTTAAGGCCAGTAAGATCATCGTGGTCCGCGCGGTAGGCCAGCATGTGATTCGCGATATTAAGACGGCGTTGTAACTCTAGTGTGCGCAGACCTACGCCGATGCGTGCGCGCAGTACCCCAGAGTTAGTGGGCTTACTAATGAAGTCGTTTGCTCCGGCATCAAGCGCCATCTGAATATATTCGGACTCTGCATGTCCGGTTACAAGAATAATATAGGGCGGGTCACTGGTATCGACGGAACGCAGGCGTTTGCACAGGTCCAAGCCATTGATTTTTGGCATCTCCCAGTCCAGTAACAGCAGACGAGGTGGCTCTTCGTACTCCTCCATTATGCGCATCGCCGCCTCGCCATCTGACGCAATGACGGGGTCGAAGCCCCAGCCTTCCAGCATTTTCTGCATGATGAAACGTAACGCTAGGTCATCATCTGCGATAAGTGCTTTCATTCTTATTATCCCGTCTCCGCTCCGTGACTGTCGCAACAGCTATTTTCCTAACCATAGACGCCATTTGTGTTGCGCGCCACTCAATAAATTTTATTAAGTAGCTGCAGATATCATGCCACTACTCTCTATCTATAAGAGGTTGCTAATCCAATGAATGTATATTAGTATAAACTAATATATTACCTCTAGTAGCAGTAAGAGCGAAACGAATGTTGAGAGTTAAAACCC
>JABXHP010000081.1 GCA_013373575.1 Oceanospirillaceae bacterium
AGTTACTCTTCTAACACTTTAGTGAAAGGAATTATCCTGCCAACGAGACGAGCAGTGTCCACTAGTCTATAGTCATTAGAGTTATGAAGCGGATAAAGTTATGAAAAACAGGGGCTTTACTCTTATTGAGCTGATGATGGTCGTGGCCATTATCGGGATTTTGGCGGCGGTTGCCTTGCCGGCTTATCAGAAGTACGTTACTAGGGCCAAAAGCACAGAACTTTTGACCCATATAGATTCGATGCGAATAAGGGCCGCTGAGCTCTGTGCTACACAAAATATCCAACTAGGAAGGGTCACGGGGAATCAAGCTCTCGTTGGGTTAAGAGCCGAACTTGATCGATATAAGGAGTTTGACGGCTTTACCACGTTTGTTGGGCTTTATAAATCAAATAAAACTGCGAGATCGGACCTTAGTTTCTACCTCCATCCCTCAAAGATAGATAGCTCGACTACGGCACTTTTAGCAAATACTTACGATTTGCTTCCACCGAGACTATTGCTGGGTGATGAGAGGCCATCAATCAAATACCCAAATTTGTTGGTGAAACTTGATTGTAATGATCAACAAGTTCTGCCTCCCTCAGAGCTCGGCAATAAAGCGGTCGTAACTCAGAATCCCCTACAGCCTGCGTCAAACTGTCTATCGGGCATATTGACTTACCATAGTGTGCCTAACCCGGACGACCCCTGTTCTCGGCCAATCACTGAAAGACCAAAAGACTACTGTCCGCCAAGTTCCATCAGATACGTTGCAAATCCAGACCCGGCCATCCCCTGTGAGCGGCTCGACCCTAAACAACAGCAAGCTGTCGTTACTCAAACGACTACAACCCTATGTCCGGTGCCTGATAGCTGCAAGAATCCGGGATCATCAACGAGTTCTGGAGCCGCAGATTGCCCGAGCGCGGGGACGACTTTTTATACGGCCTTCGGTCAATTAAATTACCTCAGCGCTGTGCAGCCCTGTCCGGCTATTCTGGGTCCAACGCAGACGGCTGCAATTTCGCCTGTCGTTACACCGGTCCCGACCAACCCACCGGCTCAGGTTCCGAAAACGCCCGTGGTTACGCAAACTACGGTAACTCACCCAGCGTTAGCATCATCAAGCTCTGGTACTGCTAATGGCGCAGGAAGTTTATCGAATCTCGCGAAGCCAACAACGCAAGGGCATTGTCCAACCGGCGCGTCCAGGTTGAGCAAACACTGTCGCCAAAATGGGACCGGGCATCACTTGTGCCAGGCATCAGCGATCTATTCTGATGGTAGTTGGGATCCAAAAGGGTGGGCGAGATGCTTTTAAATAGGAGTTTTCGATGAGTACCCTGAACGAGTTGATCGCCGTTGCCGTTGACGACGGTGACATTGAAGATACTCCCGTGACACGCAAGCTTAAACGCCGCTCACGCATACGAGTGACAACCCTACTTTGGGTAGTGTTGGTGGTCTTGGTGGCATATGAGATAGAGCATATAACCATAGGCCTGGGGCTTGATGCCGCTAAACCCGTTGAGGCGCAGTCAGTTGAGCAACTCTATGACCGAGCTCAAGCGATTCTTACATCTCGTTTTCAACAGGGGCAGATGCTTGATCAGCCATTCGATGATCCTCAGCTAGATCACTGGATAGGCGTTCTCTACGAGGGTGAGGGGAGCTATACACTGTATTACATGGGTGCGATCGTCGATGAACAGATACCGGCACGTAACCTGAAGTTTAGTTGGGAGTAACTCATGCAGTGGCTGATTGAACTTCTCTGTCGAGTTAAACCCGAATTAAGCGAGACTCTGAATTCACTCAAACTGCCTGAGGATAGCGGTTATGCGTGGACCATCATTGGTCGCAAACTCAGTTTGGGAACAGACGAGCTGCTAGCGATCATTACTGAAGCCGGTGTGCCGGTTGCGGATCTTGATCGCATTAGCGCTTTGGGTATAAAACCTATACCTGAGTCGATCGCGCGCAAATATCAGGTGGTTGCCGCAGGAAACACTGGCCGTCATCTGCAGCTTGGATGCGCGACTCCCATGGATGAAAAGCTTCAGAGTGAGTTGGGGTTCGCACTGAAGCATCCGGTTGAGTTGCTCTTTTCGCCTCCCGATCAGATAGCGAATTCGTTGAACCGCTTTTATGCCGCTGAATTAGGTGAAGCGGGTCGCTCTTTGTGGGTGGATGATAAGGCGCTACAGAAGGCCAAAGCTAATCCAGATGAAGCGATCGCCCAAATTACACAGCATATCCTCAATGATGCGGTAAAACTGGGCGCCAGTGATATACATATTCAGCCATTTTTAGGTGGTGGTCTGGTGCGTTACCGCGTCGACGGTATGCTTATGCGCGGTACCAGTCTTCCCGTCGCCGTGCGCGATTCCGTTTTACGTTTCATCTTGACGCAAGCTGATCTGGATATATCGAACCACTCGACGCCACAAGATGGTCGCCTGCGCGTTCAGGTTGACGATGTACCTTACGATTTACGTATCTCCTATCTGCCCAGCCATAACGACAGCCGCTTGGTTATTCGTTTATTAAACCAAGGACGCAACTTCTCGTTAGAAGCCTTAGGTTTTCCGCTACACGATCAGCACACCTTGCGCCAAGCGAGTCGCCAATCTAAAGGGCTAATCATCTTCACGGGGCC
>JABXHP010000350.1 GCA_013373575.1 Oceanospirillaceae bacterium
ACCACAACGAGTAGGCCCGCAAGCAAGCAGACTAAGAGTACGAAAACCAAAGCTGTGATAACCATAGCAACCGATTATCTCCCTATTTATGTGTGCCGCTAAATTCTGTGGCATCCAAAGATTACTGCAGCAAGTTACCGACCGTAATCATAATTGTCATGTACTGAACCTTAGTCCTGTGATTACTAATTGTCCAGTAACATAAAAGTTTAATTAAATATGATGTCTTTTGGCAACAAATAAATTTTAATGGCAAAAAAAACAGCCCGAAGGCCGTTTTACAGATCGATCATTTCAGCCGCCTAAAGACGACCCACTTCTTATTAGAGTTGCGGACCAGCAGCGATAATGGAGGCTTCGACTCCACTAAATTTCTCAAAGTTTTTAACAAACTTCGATGCCAGTTCAATCGCCGCTGCGTCGTAGGCTTCTGCCGACTCCCAAGTCTGGCGCGGCACCAGCAGCTTAGCGTCTACAGAAGGAACCTTGGTAGGCACATCCAGATTAAGTGTATCAATATGCTGTGTCTCTACGCCTTCAAGGGAGCCACCCTGAATCGCTGCAATAATTGCACGTGTGGTAGGTATGCTGAATCGCTCGCCTGTTCCGTAACTACCGCCGGTCCAACCAGTGTTTACCAGGTAAACGCGAGAGCCAAACTCTTCGATACGCTTCATCAAAAGCTCTGCGTACTCGCTTGCTGGACGGGGGAAGAAGGGAGCACCAAAGCAGGTAGAGAAGGTCGACTTGATGCCACCGCCTGAGCCCATCTCTGTTGAACCTACCAGCGCAGTGTAGCCAGAGAGGAAGTGGTATGCCGCAGACTCTTTAGTAAGCACCGAGACAGGAGGTAGCACACCGGTGAGGTCACAGGTAAGGAAGATAATGTTATCCGGCTCTGCGCCCATGTTAGTTGCGGAGCGCTTCTCAACATGGTCCAGAGGGTATGCACAACGGCCATTCTCAGTCAGGCTGGTGTCGTGGTAGTCGGCACATCGGTGCTCATCCAACACCACATTCTCAACGATAGCGCCAAAGCGAATTGCTTCCCAGATAATCGGCTCGTTCTTGTGGCTGAGGTTAATCGTTTTCGCATAACAGCCGCCTTCTAAGTTGAAGACTGTTCCCTTGCCCCATCCATGCTCATCATCACCAATTAGATAGCGATCTGGGTCGGCTGAGAGGGTTGTTTTACCTGTACCTGAGAGTCCGAAGAAGAGTGTGGTTGCACCATCTTCACCGATGTTGGCTGAACAGTGCATTGGCAGCACATCACGTTCAGGCAGCAAGAAGTTCTGCACGGAGAACATCGCTTTCTTCATTTCACCGGCATAGCGCATCCCGGCGATCAGCACTTTGCGCTTAGCAAAGTTAAGGATTACACAACCATCAGAGTTGGTACCGTCACGCTGGGGGTCACATTCAAAGCTCGCAACATTGAGGATCTGCCACTCCTCTTTATCCTTCGGATTGTAATGCGCTGGACGGATAAAGAGATTTTGGCCAAAGAGGTTCTGCCAAGCGGTCTCTGTAGTCATGCGCACGGCGAGATAGTGGTTAGGATCAGCACCCACATGCACTTCAGAAACGAAGTGCTCGGTGTCACTCAGATGGGCTTCAACACGCGTCCAGAGTGCATCAAATTTGGCAGCATCAAATGGACGGTTGATTGCACCCCACTCAATGGAGTCCGCCGTGCTTGGCTCCTGCACAATGAAACGGTCCATCGGTGAGCGTCCGGTGCGCTTACCTGTGGTAACTACTAGCGCACCCGTGTTGGCTAGGACTCCCTCGCCGCGAGCGACGGCCGCTTCAACCAAAGCAGCGGGAGCAAGGTTTAAATGGGTCGTGGAGACTGACTCTTTAGTCATTCGTATCTTTCCTTCGGGCTGTGCCCTATCTACCTGCAAATAAAAACCAAGCCGGCCTCTTACGGGCCGCGTTCTTAGACGCTGATGCTTGGGTATGGAGTCGACCAGATTATCTCTGGTTTCTTATTATGGTGATATTAGCTGCGATTTTCGCATAAAGCGCCGCCCAGGCGTAGCTTTCAGTTTATAGGCACTAGTGTAATGAACCCTCATCGCTTAGGCGCCCATCGTTGTGGAACAGCGCGCGGATGTCCGCAGTATCGAAGCGGTACACTTCATTACAGAACTGGCAACTCATTTCGATCTCGCCCCCTTGCTCTTCAGCAACTGTCAGGAGCTCATCTTCGGTCATCATCTGCATTGCATTGGCACTGCGTTCACGACTGCACTCACAGTTAAAGATGATCTCATCAGGCTCAAACAACCGCACTTGCTCTTCATGATATAGACGGTATAGGAGGGTCTCGTTATCTAAGTTCAATAACTCGTCAGCAGTTAGTGTATGAGCCAAGGCAACAATATGCTCCCAATCTGCCGCTCCAGCACCTGCAGCCGGAAGCACTTGAGTCAACATGCCTGCTGCACGCTTACCATCAGCCGCCAACTGTATTTTTGTAGGTAGCTGTTCCGACTGTGAGAAGTAGCGTTCTAGACACTCGCTCACCGTAGCACCCTCTAAGGGCACCACACCCTGGTAGCGCTGCCCGGTGCTAGGCTCTATCGTGAGGGCCATGCGTCCGTTCTTGAGAAGCTGATCAAAGCGCTGCTCATCTGGGATCTCAGACTCCTCGAAGCGTGCGATGCCTCGCACGTGGTTGTCGTGAGTGCACTCTGCCATAAGAATTTTCACCCCAGCCTCACCCTGGGCTTGTAGCGAGACGCGGCCCTCAATTTTCAAATTTGAGGTGAGCAGAACCACAGCAGCTAACAGCTCTCCAAGCACGATTTGCAGGCGCTCTGGGTAGTCAGCGCGTGAAAGCACCTCGGCGTAGGCTTGCTCTAGCCCTACCAGTGCCCCACGGACATCTATTTCGTCAAAAAGTATACGTTGAATCTGATCGCTACTGCTCATTGAAACTCTAACTCTTGAATGGAAATTTGCTGACCGAATTGTACACCCTATCAATCGTCCCAGAAGCCCTTTATGCGCAGCAATTCGCGACGACTCTTCTTATTCGGGCGATTTTCAGGGGCCGATCCAAGCTGTTTGCGCGCCTCTGCATTCGAGTGGCGTTTATCGATACTCTCCTGCGTTTCCCGGTAGAGCTTCTGCGCTTCAGGTGCACCTCGGCGCTGGTCCGACAGTGCAAGCACCTCTACCACTTTCTCTTCGTACCCCAAACGCAGTTTAATCAGCGCACCGATCTCAACGGCTTTCGAACACTTTGTCTTCTGTCCGTTGTAGTGAACCTTACCACCATCGATCATCTCTTTTGCTAGGCCACGGGTCTTGTAGAAGCGCGCAGCCCAAAGCCACTTATCCAGTCGAACCTGCTCTGCAGAACTCATAGGTCAGGAAACACCTCAGCAAAATCATTCAAAATCTGGAAATCACAACCGCTCAAATCACGCGGGGGTTGCTGGCTATCGGGTTGAGCGATTGTTAGCAAATGAGCAATCCCATAGTCTCGGGCAGAACGCAGTACCGCGAGGCTGTCATCTACCATCAGTGTGCGCTGCGGATTGAAGGGCTCTATCTCCTGCAATTTATGCCAGAACGCTTGCTGCTCCTTAGGAACACCAAAATCATGCGAGCTGATAGTTCGATCCACTTCAGCCTCCAGATTGGTGTGCTTGAACTTTAGGTCCACGCCGCCCCGGTGTGAGTTGGTTACTATCACCATGCGCCGGCCACTTTGTCGAACCTTATGGAGAAACTCCTGCACTGAATCACGATACCCAATGCGGTCGGCCACCTCAGCTTTTAACTCCGTTATTGGTAGATCGAGCTCTTTCGACCAATAATCGAAACAGTACCACTGCAGCGTACCCACTTCGCGCATGATTCGTTCATGCAACCAAATGCGAGCTTCATCTGGATCTAAGCCATTTTTTTTCGCATAGACAGCAGGTACAAACTCTAGCCAGAAGTGACTATCAAAATGTAGATCCAGTAATGTGCCGTCCATATCAAGAAAGACGGTATCTATCTCTTGCCAATTCAACATAATCAGGGAACACTCAAGGTTCAGCCGAGAAAGATAATAAGTATGCCCATCAAACCCGAGATTTTGAAGCTGAGTCGCCCCGAGCGCTCAAGACTTTTTCATGTAGAGCAGGTCCATCTGCGTTTTAGCAACGGTGAAGAGCGTATGTTCGAGCGCCTCATCACACCACCGCGCGGTGCAGTGATGGTGATTGCCATAGATGCTGAGGACAACCTACTGCTAATTCGCGAGTATGCTGCAGGGCTTGATGAGTATGTTCTGACACTCCCCAAGGGTGTAATCGATCCTGGCGAGACCCCTCTAGAAGCTGCGAACCGCGAGCTGCAAGAGGAAGCAGGACACGCAGCGAGAGAGCTACACCCTCTCAAGCGCATCAGTGCAGCACCCAATTACATGGGCCATATGCTAGATTTGGTGATCGCGCGCGATCTATATCCAAGCAAACTAGAGGGGGATGAGCCTGAGCCGCTTGAGGTCGTGCGTTATCCACTTGCCGATATCGACGAGCTGATTACTCAGGCGGATTTCCACGAAGGGCGGGCCATCGCGGCACTCTACCTACTGAAAAAGTGGCTGTCTCAGGGAAATTGAGACCAATCTTCAAACTTCACTGTCCACTCGTTTGGCAGGCTAGAGTTCCAGCCATAATGGTCTGCTCAACTTTGGTTTCAAACGCTGAATCGCCCTTCTCCATGCGCATGATGCTAGTCACTTCGTTATCGGAGAAGCGCTCATGAACATAGTCAGATAGGCAGTTACACTGCACCTCTGTACCGCCACCAGCAATACAACCATCCCTAAACGGCTCCCAAGTTTTAGAAGCAAGATACTGGGTCTTCACCACGTAGATCGCCAGCATCACTATACTGATCCAAACCAGAACTTTGGACATATGCACACCTTGTACTCGGAAATTTTGGCCCCATTGTAGGGAGAAATCAGTCGCGCGCCAGCTATCTTTAGTTGCAGCGAGCGCTGGGGATCCTATTAGACCGGTTATAGATCACATTATCTTTATAAGGTTTATGTGAAACAAAAGGGTGTTATCATACGCCCCAGGTTTTATCCGCTTAACAACACAACTCGTAGATTACGGAGCGAACAATGAGCTTTGAACTGCCAGCACTGCCATACGCGAAAGACGCACTGGAGCCACACATCTCTGCTGAGACACTGGACTTCCACCACGGCAAACATCACAACACTTACATCGTAAAACTCAACGGTCTGGTACCAGGAACTGAGTACGAAGGTAAGTCACTGGAAGAGATCATCATGTCTGCTCCAGCAGGCGGTGTATTTAACAACGCTGCTCAGGTTTGGAACCACACGTTCTACTGGCACTGCCTGTCACCAAACGGTGGCGGTGCACCAACTGGCGCCATTGCTGATGCAATCAACGCTAAGTGGGGCTCTTTTGAAGCGTTCCAGGAAGCTTTCAATGACAAAGCTGTAAACAACTTCGGTTCTTCTTGGACTTGGTTGGTTAAAAACGCTGACGGCTCACTCGATATCGTCAACACCAGCAACGCTGGTACGCCGATGACTGACGGCCAGACTGCGATCCTGACTGTAGACCTGTGGGAACACGCGTACTACATTGACTACCGCAACGTACGTCCTGACTACCTGAAAGGTTTCTGGGCGCTGGTTAACTGGGAATTTGCAAACGCAAACCTAGCTGCCTAAGCCGTTGTCATAAACGAAAAAGGAAGCTTCGGCTTCCTTTTTTTATGCGCAATTCGCAAGCGAGCTCAAAGCACCATAGCGCAGTAAACTACTCTCCTACAGCGGGGCTGCAAAAGCCTTGTAACAGGCCGCTTCAGCGGGCGATCTAATTAAACTAATAGCCAGAAGTATTTGCAGGAATCACCGCGAAGTTGTCCCGACAGACTTACCGGTCCAAAGCATAGGTGACCACACTATTACGCCCCTCGCCCTTAGCGTGATAAAGCGCTTCATCAGCAAAGGCGATCGCCTGCTTTACGCTGCTTGCATCATTAATATCGGCAACGCCAATACTACAAGTCAGAGACTCCGTATCATTTGGGTGCAGTTTTGACATCTCTACTGTGTGCCGAATCGATTCAGCTATCTCCGTCGCCTTCATCAGGTCCGTTCCTGATAGAACAACGATGAACTCCTCCCCCCCGTATCGCCCCACTAAGTCCACGGAACGGCGCCCTTGTGTGAGCACTTTGGCGAATTCACGCAACACCTCATCGCCAGCCTGATGACCGTAGGTATCGTTGATACTTTTGAAGTGATCAATATCTACCAGCATAACCACACAAGGGTGGTTATAACGAAGGGAGAAGGCGTAGAGCGAGTCAAAACGCTCCATCAATGCTCGACGATTGAGTAAACCGGTGAGGCCGTCATGGTTTGCCAAACTCAACAGCCGCTTGTTGAGTTCGGTGATATCACGGGTCTGCTTCCGAATCTCGCGCTCCAGCTGCGAGAAGACGTATTGCAAACCTTTATAGAGAACCACCTCAAATATCAGAAACCCGACCAGGACTATCAATGCAATTTGCAGCGTGCTGCGCTGCAGGGCGGCATACTCAGCTTCAATTGATCGCCAGAGCAACACTTGTCCCACAGGCTTGGATGCCGATAGCTTCAACCCCTGGTAGTCCTGAAATCCGAAGGCAGTCACTGAATAGCGTTCCCCGTCTACAGAGATCACCTCTGTGCGCGTCACAGAGCTGGTAGGTCTCTCCTTAAACATCACAGCGGTTATACGCTCTAAAAGTGCTCTATCCCCCGACGTATTGGACTCTATATAGCAGTTACAGCTCTCAAGAATACTCTCATCGCTAACACTCCACTGGGTCTCTTGAATCCTCTCTATATCCAGTAGAACAGAGACACTTGAACCGGTTAACTGGCTCAAGATATCGGCTAGTGTTTTAAACGAAGTCCCAGCCTCCAACACCCCAATGAATTGGGTCGCATCGCTAGGGCTGTAAACCGGAGATACACTGCGCAAACCTGGACTTGCACGACCTATCTCAAATCCCTGACGCGGACGCTGATCAGCTAGGGTATCAACGATCATATGCCGCACATTAGAGAGGTCATCGCCGTAGTTATCAGGCTTGTGAACTCGTAGAAAGCTGGTGTCACCGGGACTCACATGAAAGTGTAACTGCCGCACTTTAAACGCCTCAGTCATCCTCTCCCAACTGGGCAAAAGATAGCTGAGCAGCTGCGCGCGGTACTTCTCCGTTAGTTGACCACCTTTACCGCCCCCTTCAAGCTTGAGCGCCTTGGCACCTTGTTCAAAGAGCCGAGAGTTGGCCTCGTGATAGGCAACTAGCGTGGCAATTTGGGACATTCCAGCGAGAATTAGTTCGTACTCAACTTCATAGCGGTGCCGGTACTCCTGACCATCCTTTCTGACCTCCTCCAACAGACTCAGATGGAGTTGGTTGTAGTATTGAAATACGTACACCAACGAACCCAGCATCAGCATGCAGGAGAGCCCAAGAAACAGCACTAACTGTTTCTTCAACTCCCAATAGTGAGCAGACCAACCGCGTATGCGCCTCATGCAGATTTAAACACCAAGCTAAAATTTCCAGCTAGCATGCGGTGTTCTGATGCATCAACCATTCAGCCCCTTCCGAATGGGAAACCCCGCGATATTTGGCGCACAGTTTTGTTCACAAAAACGTCAAATTCAAGATAAAAACCAACTTTTTATCCGATTTTAGAAACAAATACCAACATCTGTCATAAAAGACACATAGGTCGTTCGGATAACAGGACTCTTATGGACACCAGAGTCCTACTTGATCTGGTCTAAGGAGGGCACATCGAGATATTGCATTGGAGGCAGCTCCGGCTTATCTATTCGTTGCAACAGAGCCTGAGCTAGGAACTGACCCGCCTTCGCAACATTCTCCTGCGCTACAAGCACTTGCTTACGGAACATTTTTAAAAAGGGTATCGCCTCGCGGCTAACAACATCGATCTCCATTCCTACTTGCAGACCCAACGATTCCAGCCCCGAAACTGCAGCCATGCAAGAGATTGGCGAGCTCGCGAAAATGCCATCAATATGCGGATTTGCAGTGAGCATACTGACAACGGCAGATTCGATATCAAGATGAGGAGAGTCAGCATTAACGCTCGGACAGTTTAGGATCTGCAGCGATGAACGTGCTGCACCTCGCTCGATACCCGCTTGCATGGCCAGCGTATAAAAAGCATCGGTTGGCGGAAGAATTGCCAAGATGCACCTACGAGACTGCTGTGCCAACTTAATGATCGCCAGCTCTGCAAATGTCTCGTTGTCGTAATCAAAGTAGGGATGCGCCTTACACCAATGAGTTTGGCCGTGGGTCACAAACGGAAACGCCTTATCTAAAAGGTACTCTACTCGCGCGTCGTTAGGCTCAGTGCTGTTTATTAGGATTCCATCAGTCGATCCTGTCTCAACCAAGTACCTTACCTCAGCCAAAGCCTCCGCTTTATCAAAGTAGTAGCTGGTATTGATGTGGTATCCCGTACCCTTCAGGCGTTCAGCTAAGGAGGCCATCAGACGCGCTTGATGATTGGACATGTTGCGCTCAATAGGGAGTACCACGCTTATGACGTTAGTTTTACCGGTACGCAGGCGAACGCCAGCGCGATCGGGTATATAACCAACCTCTTTTGCTTTTGCTTGCACTCTCTTGCGCGTCTCAAGACGAATTGCAGGGTCATCTTTCATAGCCCGCGAAACCGTAGTGACTGCGAGATTAAGAGCCTGTGCAATAGTTTTAAGCGTGGGTCGCGCCATAATCATATTCCATGCTGGGCCTAAATAAGTCATTCCACACTGCGAATATTTGGTCACAATTCCGCCATTCGACAGCATTGCTTTTGTGAATTTAAAACGTTATAAAAGCGTTTGCAACGTTATAAAACGTATATTTTCACGGACTGGTAGGAATACAATGAACAACCCTAATGGCACCCCAGCAAACGGACAGGCCGAGCAATTGATCGATCAGCTAACACTTGAAGAGCAGGTTAGCTTGCTCTCAGGGGAAGATTTTTGGTCGCTGCCCGCAATTCCGCGCCTTGGCATCAATAAGATGCGAGTGACAGATGGACC
>JABXHP010000001.1 GCA_013373575.1 Oceanospirillaceae bacterium
TGGTTCTTATTGATACTGCGGGCATGAATACACGCGATCCCGCGGGGCAGGAACAGCTTGAAATGCTCAAAAACTCAGTCGTGCGCATGAAAAAGCTGTTAGTGCTCGCAAGTTCCAGTCAGCGAGTTCTCATGAATCAGGCCTACGCTAACCTAGCGCCAATCGGGCTGAAAGGCCTTGTGTTAACTAAAGCTGATGAGGCGGGGAGTTTAGGGGAGGCGTTGGCGCTGAGTATCGAGAAGCAGTTGCCTATTGCCTACCTCTCTGATGGTCAGCGTGTACCCGATGATCTTGAAGTGGCTCAGCGTAAAGATCTAATTAGTCGCGCAGTGGTATTGATGCAGCAGGCGATAAAAATTAGTCGCGAGAGCGAAGTTGCTATTCCCATGCCTAGTAACTTTAAAGGTCTGAGGTGAACGCGGTGAATCGTCCGCACAATCACCCTGTAAAGGTAATCGCCGTCACCGGTGGTAAGGGGGGTGTGGGTAAGACCAACGTTTCGGTAAATCTCTCTATAGCACTAGCGGATATGGGTCGCAGGGTTGTACTGATGGATGCTGATCTTGGTCTTGCTAACGTTGATGTGATGCTCGGCGTGCACCCTAAACGAAATATCGTTGATGTTCTCGCGGGCGAGTGCTCCCTTGAGGATGTCCTAGTAGAGGTGTGTGAGAATTTCTCTATTGTGCCCGCCTCATCGGGGACCCAAGAGATGACCTCTCTCGGTGTGCATGAGCACGCTGAGTTGATTCACGCCTTCAGCAGTATCGCTGATAAGCTCGATGTTCTGGTTATCGACACGGCTGCGGGGATATCCGACTCAGTGGTTAGCTTTGTCCGTGCCGCCCAGGAGGTGGTAGTCGTGGTCTGTGATGAGCCTACCTCTATTACCGATGCCTACGGTCTTATTAAGCTTCTCAATCGTGATTACGGTATGACGCGTTTTCGTGTGCTTGCGAATATGGTGCGCTCAGAACAAGAAGGGCGCGCTATGTTCGGTAAGTTAATGACAGTTACCGAGCGTTTTTTGGATGTTACGCTGCAATATTTGGGCTCCGTTCCTTTCGACGAGAGTGTGCGTAAAGCGGTGCAGAAGCAAAAGCCAGTAATCCGTCTATACTCTACGAGTAAAGTTGCTGTTGCCCTGCGTAACTTTGCCAAAAAAGTGGATGAGTGGCCTGTACATCAGTCTGCTCGTGGTCATTTAGAGTTTTTTGTTGAGAAGTTAATACAGAGCCGTTGATCTCTGGACATTCAATCAAATATGTATAACCAACTTAACTTCAGAACAGACTCCGAACTCGTGCATCAATATGCACCCTTGGTTAAGCGTATCGCTCACCATCTTCTTGCTCGCTTGCCCTCCCATTTAGTGGTTGATGATCTTATTCAAGCCGGTATGGTGGGGCTGCTCGAAGCGTTCAGTAAATACGATCCGAGCAAGGGGGCTAGTTTTGAGACCTACGCCGGCATACGAATCCGCGGTGCCATTATCGATGAGGTGCGCCGTGGTGATTGGACCCCGCGTTCGGTACATCGCAACAGTCGACGCGTCTCTGAGGCGATGGCTCAGTTAGAGGGTAGGTTGGGACGCGATGCGACCGACACTGAAGTTGCGCAAGAGTTAGGCGTTTCCATAGAAGACTACTATGCTTTATTACAGGACTCCGCTGAGGCAAAACTATTTAGCCTCGACGAGATCACGGATGGTCGGGAAGATCGCCCGGGTGAGCAGTTGGCCTCCTCTACGCCGGCGCCTGAAGGTCAGGTTGAGGTTGAAGGGTTCCAAGTAGCGCTAGCTCAGGCTATCGACGGATTACCTGAACGTGAGAAGTTGGTTCTCTCGCTGTATTATACCGAGGAGCTCAACCTCAAGGAGATTGGTCAGATATTGGACGTGACCGAATCTCGAGTGAGCCAGATACACAGCCAGGCCGCTGCCCGACTGCGGGTACGCCTTAAAGATTGGAATATATGATCCCCCTGCTCGGCCAACGCCTGCAGTTAAGGGTCGGAGGATAGAGTCTTGAAGAAAGACGTTAAAATTCTCGTAGTTGATGACTTCTCGACGATGAGAAGGATTATCAAAAATTTGCTGCGCGATCTCGGTTTCACCAATGTTGAAGAGGCCGATGATGGCAAGACAGCGTTGCCCATCCTTAAAACCGGTCGAGTCGACTTTCTAGTAACCGATTGGAATATGCCCGGTATGACCGGTATAGATCTGGTTAAGACGGTGCGGGCCGACGAAAACCTATCACACATACCTATTCTGATGGTTACAGCCGAAGCGAAGCGCGAGCAGATTATCGCAGCTGCGCAGGCGGGGGTTAACGGCTATGTCGTTAAGCCGTTCACGGCTGCAACGCTTAAAGAGAAAATCGAAAAAATCTTCGAGCGTCTGCAGTAGCCTCTGAAACCATACATAGCGGGTGGTAGTGCGATGTCCAACGAAAACCACACCAGTCTCGAGCGGGAGTTATTACAAGAGCTCCTGCTAGAGAAATCTCAGGCCCTGCTTGATACAGTCAAAGCGGGCGATCTTCCTGCGAGTGTAGAGCTGATTAACTCGCTCTATCAGGCTCGGCATGATGTGTTCTACCGTGAGGTTGGGGCGCTAACGCGAGGTCTGCACGAGGCTATAAAGTCCTTCGGCGCGGATGTGGGGTCGCAGCTAGCGCTCGATGAGCAGGCGAGTGAAGTGCTCAATGATGCATCTGATCGACTCAATCATGTTATTGAGCTGACGGAGACCAATTCACACGCCACCATGGACCGCATAGACCGGTCACTCTCGTTGGTGGATGTTCTTGATGACCAAAGTGAGCGCTTCAAAGGTTTGCTCTCATTAGTTGGTCAGCTCGAGGATGAGTTTGAAGCGCTGAATGGTGTCTATGATCGCACTTGCGAGCTGCGTGATGCTTCAGAGAAAACAGTTGCTGAGTTGCGTGAGTTGTTAACCGATATCGTTGTTTCGCAGAGTGTTCAAGATATAACTGGGCAGTTGATACGTCGAGTTATCACTTTATTGACTCAGGTCGAAGGTCAGCTTGTTAAATTGATTAGAATGGCTGCCACAGTTGAGCAACTCAATGGAATCGAAACTACACTAGAACTCAGTAAAGAGTCTAATCCAGAGAAGCGCAATGCCGAGGATAGTTCTGAAAAATCCAAAGTCAAAGCTGAAGGGCCGCAGATCAATAAGTCCTCGCCTGATGTCGCACAGAATCAGGACGATGTTGATGATCTGCTGTCGAGTCTGGGTTTCTAATAGGAGCGGAGTATGAGTCTGGAAGTCGATCAAGAGATACTCGAGGACTTTCTGATAGAGGCTGGGGAGATCCTTGAGCAGCTATCAGAACAGTTGGTGGCGCTAGAACAGCGTCCAGACGACCGAGATCTTCTAAACGCTATCTTCCGCGGATTTCACACGGTTAAAGGTGGTGCGGGCTTTTTGCAGCTAGACCCGATGGTTGAGACCTGCCACAAAGCTGAAAATCTATTTGATGAGTTGCGTAACGGCCATCTGCAAGTCAACGCTGAGTTGATGGATGCAGTTCTGCAGTCGCTGGATGCGGTTAATAATATGTTTGAGATGGTGCGCATGGGTGAGAAACCTGAGCCCGCTGATCCCGATCTGTTGAGACGTGTTGAGGCCTTTGCCGCCGGTCAGGTTGCTGCCGCGCCAAGTGCGCCAGCCCAAGCTGAGGACGAGGAGTCTACTGGGCCAAAAGATCCTTCGCCAAATCCAAATACAGCAAGCGACGATTTTGATTCACTGATGGGTGATCT
The DNA here is from genome assembly GCA_013373575.1 of Oceanospirillaceae bacterium. Taxonomy (GTDB): domain Bacteria; phylum Pseudomonadota; class Gammaproteobacteria; order Pseudomonadales; family Balneatricaceae; genus Marinobacterium_E. The sequence continues at coordinate 3,793 of JABXHP010000001.1, forward strand.
AGCGGGGGCCTCAGATTCAGCTGGGAATGCCGCGGGTGGCGATGAGATATCCGAAGATGAGTTCGAATCCCTACTTGATGAGCTGCAGTCTAAAGGGCAGGGTGCCTTCAAAGCGCCGGCTAAAACAGACTCAAAGCCGGCAGCGTCTAGTGTTGGTGATGACGAAATAACTGAGGATGAGTTCGAGTCACTGCTCGACGATCTTCAAGCTGCAGGGCAGGGTGCTTTTAGTGCTAAACCGGCTGCTCACCCTCCTGCAGTGAAAGAGGAGCCTGCCATGGCAGCGCCACCTGTGGCAGCCAAGCCTGCTGAAAAAGATAAGGCGGGCGCGAAGCAGCAAGCCAACTCCGACTCTAACGTTCGAGTCGATACGCGACTTCTCGATAAGATCATGAACATGGTTGGCGAGCTGGTGTTGGTTCGTAACCGGCTCGTGCGTCTGGGTGTATCCCAAGAAGATGAAGAGATGGGTAAGGCCCTCTCAACCTTGGATATGGTGACCGCTGACCTGCAGACATCGGTTATGAAAACGCGTATGCAGCCGGTGAAAAAGGTCTTTGGCCGCTTCCCGCGTCTAATTCGTGATCTCTCGCGCCAGCTGAAAAAAGAGGTGCACCTCGAACTACGCGGCGAAGAGACCGACCTGGATAAAAACCTTGTTGAGGCGTTGGCAGACCCCTTGATCCACTTGGTTCGAAACTCGGTTGACCACGGCATTGAGCCGCCAGAAAGCCGTGTTGCTGTGGGCAAACCACGTGAAGGACATGTACTGCTCTCTGCTGAGCAAGAGGGCGACCATATTCTGTTGATTATTCAGGATGATGGTGCCGGCATGGATCCCGATAAACTGCGCATGCTGGCAGTGGATCGTGGAATTCTTGATGAGGAGGCTGCGCGTCGAATCACTGACCAAGAGGCGTTCAACCTCATATTCCACGCTGGCTTCTCAACCAAGACCGAGATCTCCGATGTGTCGGGTCGTGGCGTGGGTATGGATGTCGTTAAAACAAAAATTACCCAGCTTAACGGTACGCTCGCGATTGATTCGGTGCTTGGGCAAGGCACCCGCATCGCTATTCAGGTGCCACTGACGTTGGCAATTATGCCGACGCTGATGGTGATGCTTGAAGGTCAGGCTTTTGCTCTGCCGCTAGTCAATGTAAACGAGATCTTCAACTTGGATCTGACACACACTAACGTTGTTGACGGACAGCAAGCGATCATTGTTCGAGATCAAGCGGTTCCGCTGTTCCACCTTAAGCGTTGGCTCGTCGATGGTCAGCAGGGCGCCTCATTGCCGCCACAGGGGCATGTAGTGATTGTCTCTGTTGGGACGACTCGAGTCGGCTTTGTGGTTGATCAGTTGGTAGGACAGGAAGAGGTGGTTATTAAGCCTTTGGGTACCATTCTCCATGGTACGCCCGGCCTCTCTGGTGCAACTATCACGGGTGATGGCCGCATCGCACTTATTATCGATATTCCAAGTCTGCTGAAATATTACGCACAAGCCTAAGGGCTCTGCTTAAGGGGCTCTATGGCTGTAAAAGTTCTAATTGTTGATGATTCGGGCTTTTTCCGAAAACGCATCGAAGAGATGCTTAAGATCGAACCGCGTATCAAGGTTGTGGGTACCGCTGCCAACGGTAGAGAGGCTATAGAGAAGGCCGCTCAGTTGCGTCCAGATGTTATCACTATGGACGTTGAGATGCCTGGAATGAGTGGTATTGAAGCGGTAGCACACATTATGCGCTCGGCACCGACGCAGGTGCTTATGCTCTCTTCGCTGACTCATGAGGGGGCTCGCATCACGCTGCAGGCTCTTGAAGCGGGGGCTGCCGATTACCTGCCGAAGGAGGCGAGCGCCTGGATAAGCCACAAAAGTGAGCTACAGCAAGATCTAGTTCGCAGGGTTCTAGCGCTGGGGCAGCAGCGCACTCCGTTCGCTCGCCCCGCAGCAACCACACCTGGATTGGCGTCGAGCAGGCCTGTCAGCAGTCAACCGCTCGGCTCACGGCCCGTGCCAGCCGCAGCGTCAACCCGTACGCCAACACCACCTCCTGCTCCGCGTCCCATGGCATCCGTTGTGTCGTCCAGTAAACTGGGTGATCGTTCTGGTGAAGTTACAACATCGGTAGAACGCATTAAGGTGCCCGAGAGCAGTATCGTGGTTATCGGCTCCTCTACAGGTGGGCCTGGAGCTCTGCAGATTCTTTTAAGCCAATTGCCAGCAAACTTTCCTGCGCCGATTCTGCTAGTTCAACATATGCCTAACACCTTTACGTCAGTGTTTGCTGAACGGCTAAATAAGAACTGCCAAATAGAGGTGCGCCAAGCGGTTAATGGCGATCGCTTGAAGCCTGGCTTGGCCCTGCTGGCGCCGGGTGGTCTGCAGATGATTATCGACCCAAGACAGAAAGATCGTGTCAGCGTGCTGGAGGGGGATACATCCCTAACCTACAAACCAAGTGTTGATGTGACCTATGCCTCGGTTGCTCGGTTTTACGGCAACCGCGCGCATGCCCTTATTCTGACTGGAATGGGTGCAGACGGTGCTGAAGGTGCCAAACTGCTGAAACGCGAAGGTGCTACGGTCTGGGCTCAGAGCAAAGAGAGTTGCACGATTTATGGTATGCCTGCCGCTATAGTGAGTGCTGGGTTGGCAGATGAAGTGCTAGATATCAACGACTTGGGTCGTGCGCTCGCTAAGAGAGGTCGCCCCTAATGCAGGGGCTACTGGGCATCCTTGTTGGTATTGGTGTGCTATTGCTGGCACACAGTATCGAGGGCGGTCGTGTTATCGAGTTGGTAAACCTACCCGCAGCCTTAATTGTGGTCGGTGGCACGATTGCTGCGGCCGCGGTGCAGTCACCCAAACGGGATTTCTCTCGCGCAATGCATCTACTCAGCTGGGCTCTGCGGGAAGAGTCCTTTGGTACTCGTGAAACCATAGACCGAATCAAATCCTGGTGTCGGGTCTCTCGAGTCTCGGGTTTAGTGGCGCTGGAGCGTGAAATTCCTAAATCATCAGACCCCTTTGAGCGACGCGCGCTACAACTGTTAGCCGATGCTCAGTCGGCTGTAATGGTGAGAGCAGTGTTAGAGACTGAACTTGCTCGCGTTGAGAATCGCGACATGCATGCAGCGCGTGTTGTCGAGAGTATGGGTGGCTATGCCCCTACACTTGGCATTCTCGGTGCTGTTCTCGGTCTGATTCAGGTGATGAGTAATCTCACTGAGCCGAGTGTTCTTGGGCAGGGGATAGCGACGGCCTTTGTAGCGACTATTTATGGGGTTGGGTTGGCCAACCTTGTCTTATTACCGCTGTCCAAAAAAGTTAAGCGCATGATTATTGGGCGTAGTGAGCACTACGAGCTAATTATGGATGGTGTTAGCTTCATCGCTGAGGGGCATACACCCGGCGAGGTGGAGCAGCGCCTGCAGGGATATCTGGAGGAGTCGCATGGCAAGGCGTCGACCCATAGAGGATGACCCCGACTTACAACGTTGGATGATCTCATGGGCAGATTTTCTAACGCTCCTGTTCGCCTTCTTTGTGGTCATGTACGGTATCTCTTCAGTTAACCAA
>JABXHP010000159.1 GCA_013373575.1 Oceanospirillaceae bacterium
AGACAGCGCTTCGCGAGCTCTCTCCAGCCCTTTTTCACGATGCTCATCACCCATCGCCAAACCATCGGCGAGGACGACACGAACATCACTGAGGCCAACAAACCCAAGCACTTGACGCACAGCAGTCAACTGACCATCGTTCTCACCATTGTAAACGCCACCCCGAGTAGAGATCAGGTAGACAGGTCGGTCCTCAATAAGACCAACAGGACCCGTCTCAGTGTACTTAAAAGTAACACCAGCGCGTGCCAAATGATCAAACCAGGCTTTGAGCTGCGATGATATACCGAAGTTATACATCGGCAGACCGATCACAATGACACTAGCAGACTTAACCTCAGAGAGCAGCTGGTCCGCGTAATCGACAACTGACTGTTGTTCTGCAGTGCGCTCAGCCTCGGCAGTGTTGAGTGCCGTCACACGGAAAGCATCTAGATGAGGAACGGGATCGGCCGCGATATCACGCTCAATGACTGAACCCTCAGGGTTCTCTGAGCGCCACTTTGCCATAAACTCTCCGGCCAACTGAGCTGATTGACCGTTATCACCGAAAAGACTGCTCTTTATATGTAAAAGCGTTTTCATAATTTTCTCCGAGTAAATTGGTATAGCTCTATTATCCGTTCTACACTGTCGATAATAAATAGCGAATTAACTAACATTTAGATCGAATTTTTAGATACATGCAGATTACTCTAGAGCAGTGGCAGGCGCTTTTGGCCATTGTAGACCATGGCAGCTATGCCCAGGGAGCAGAAGCTCTGCGCAAAAGCCAATCCACCTTGAGCTATGCGATACAAAAAATTGAAGACCAGCTCGGCGTCACTCTCTTCAAACTCGATGGACGCAAGGCGAAGCTAACCGATACTGGGGAGGTTTTAGTCCGTCATGCACGCGATCTTCTCAATCGAGCTGAACTGACTGAAGAGTTAGCCAAACACTACGGCCAGGGTACGGAACCGCTGATACGGCTCTCAGTAGAGGCGATCTTCCCGGAGACTATTATCTTCGCGGCCTTATCAGAATTTTCCCAACTCCAGCCGCAGACGCGAATTGAGCTACGCCAATCGATCCTCAGCGGAACAGACGAGGCGCTGCTAGAGCGCAAGGTTGACCTAGTGGTCGGTGGAAGAGTCCCACCGGGATTCACCGGTGAAGCACTACTGGCAATAGACTTTGTAGCCGTTGCAGCGACCGACCACCCCCTCAATCAGCAAGATGAAGCTCTGCAACTAGAGGACCTACGCCAACATCGCCAACTGGTGGTGAAAGACTCAGGCCAACGAAACTTAGATGATGGCTGGCTAGGCGCCTATCAGCGCTGGAGCTTCGATAGCATCGAGCTATCAATTCAAGCAGCAATCGCCGGCTTCGGATTTGCCTGGCTTCCGGAACTCAAGGTACGACACCATATTCAACAAGGTAGCCTGACACCACTGAAGCTCAAAGAGGGCGGCAAACGCAGTGCAGAGTTACATCTTATTTTGACCGACGCAGAGTACGCCACAACAGGTGTAAGGCTACTCGCTAAATGCATAAAGCGGGCACTGCAACAAGAGTGCCCAAAACATACGAACTCTTAGGCCTTGCCTCTAGTTCATCGCCGCTTTTTCAGCAGTAAGCCGGAAGCCGTTTGCCTCCATCTTCCACTTCGGTAAGAACTGATCCAGATCGTTACGGATCAAGAACTCTCTGTTGAGTTGCGCATTCAGCGGTAGCTGTAGGCGCGACTCGAGTGGCGGCAAGAGTGCATCGGCAACATGTGCAATGGCGGTAGCAGAGAGACCTTTTTGGAAATACCCCTCAGGGTTATGATGATAAAGCACGGCATCAACCACCATTGGCGGGAGGTTCCACTGAGTCAACAAATTAGCACCAAGCTGCGCATGATTAACCCCAAACGCCTTAAGCTCAACCTCAGCGAGCGGTTTATTATGCTTGGCAGCGTAACCAAAAATCTTGGCATAACTCTGCGACTGCTCATTCGCCAACATGACCATACCAACATCCAATAGCAGCCCTGAAAGGAAGGCTTGGTCACGCAACATAGCATCACCACCGGCAACCTTAGCCAAGGCCTGCGCCAGGCGTGCCACCATTAGAGACCGCGCCTGCAGTGAATCAAGTGAGAACAGATTCCAATCCTTCGCCTCTTTGTAGTGGCTACCAAAATGTCCGGCTAAAGCGAGACCGCGAAGGGTTCGCGTACCAATCAGCGTCACCGCCTGCTGAATATTGCTAACAGGTTGGCGCAGCCCAAAGTAACTCGAGTTCACAATGCGCAGCAATCGAGCGGTCAATGCGGGGTCCTTGGAAACAACCGCCGCAATGTGCTCTGAAGTCGTCCGCTCTGAATTGAGCTGACGTGTGAGCTCATGAAAAATCGATGGTGGAGAGGGCAACTGCTTGAAGGCAGCCATAGAGCGGCGTACCCGCTCCTGCGACAGTTGTCGGTTTGAAGCGACCGCTTGCTCAATAAGGGCAATCGTCTCCTCGTGGCTGTTGGAATTTAGACACACGCGATGAGCAACATCGAGCGCCTTGGCCAGATAAGTTGAGGAGAGAACCGGTGTGTAGAGCACGCGAACACACCCGATTGACTGACTCATTATCTGGCGCAGGTAAGCGAGCTCACGCTCAGGTGACGCCGGCGAAGCAACCACGATAGCGTCAAACTTGCGCGATGCCAGCATCTGCAGTCCGGATTGTAAGTGATCAACACGCTCTATATCCCACTGAGCACCAGCGCTCTTCATATCTTCGCTCCAGCGAAGGAAAGAGCCTGTCGGATCACAGAAGAGTATTTTCGGACGTGCCTGAGTGTTCTCACCCATAACCGACCTCCCAAAAATGGCTTAAACCGAAACGAATATCAGGCAACGGGCCTTACAACCTATTCGAATCGGTAAATAATTAACTGTCTGCGTTAACGTTAGCATTTTCCCAGAGCTAAGCTCTGGATATTAATTCAACTCATACTAATGCTTGTGACAGTTGCGCCATATCAGGCTTTGAAGGACAAGATTGGAGATGCGAGTCCGCTAATCTAGAAACTGTCGACTGGCCCCGCACCCTCGCGCACGATCTGCACCTCATCCTCGGTTAGGTCGACCACGGTGGTCGCATCCATACCACAGTACCCGCCATCGATAATCAGATCCACCTGTGACTGCAAAAGATCACGGATATCGTAGGGGTCAGTCAGAGGTAGATCCTCACCAGGCAGGATAAGCGATGTACTCATAATGGGCTCACCGAGCTCTTCCGCCAGCGCTAGAGCGATAGCATTATCTGGAACTCGAATCCCGATGGTTCGGCGTTTAGGGTGCATAAGACGCCGAGGTACCTCTGTAGTCGCGTTGAGAATGTAGGTGTAGGCACCCGGTGTATGGGCCTTAATGAATCTGAATACGGAGTTCCCCAGCTTCGCGTAGATGGCGATTTCAGAGAGGTCACGACATACAAGCGTGAAGTTATGTTTGCTGTCCAGCTGGCGGATTCGTTGAATGCGCTCCATCGCAGCTTTATCACCAAGATGGCACCCCAGTGCGTAAGCTGAGTCGGTGGGATAGACAACCACCCCGCCCTGTTTAATTATCTCAACGGCCTGACGAATCAACCGCTTCTGGGGATTTTCTGGATGAATTTGAAAGAATTGGCTCATGCTGCCTCCTTAGGCCGCACACAGACGCTCGATGATCAGGCGCTCTGCTGTGAATTCCGGATAACGCCCCAATGAGGTCCAGCGTTGATCAGGAGAATGAAAATCACTGCCGGCTGAAACATAGCACTCGCGCTGCTTCGCTAGCTTTATCAACTCATGCTGATGACCGGGTGTCACACCTGGAAAACTGACCTCTAAACCTAAGGCGCCCGCTTCTAGAAGATCTGTCATCAGCTCGCGTATCTTAGTGAAAGTAAAGTTGTATTTAGTGGGATGCGCCAGTATTACGACTCCGCCAGCAGAGACTACGAGATCGATGGCTTGAGTATAGCTCGGCCAAGTAGCTTTCACATCCCCCGGTGTCCCCTGTCCAAGATAGCGATCGAAAGCCTCCTGCATGGAGCTCACTTTACCCAAATCAAGTAGCGCTTTAGCAAAATGTGGCCGCCCTATTTGGCTCTCTCCGGCATGATCGCGCGCGAGGTCATAGAGATTTTCCGGTAACCCCTTCTTATGTAACTTGCGAGCGATTTCACGAGCACGTTCATCCCGCAACTGCATGAGATTTTGCATGTAGGTCTCGAACGCAGCGGCTGACGTATCAAAGTTAAGCCCCACCAGATGAACAACGCGCCCGCGCCAATCAGCCGTAAGCTCCACTCCATTGATGAACCTCATACCTCGAGACTCAGCAGCTGCACGCGCCTCACTAAGTCCTGCAATCGTATCGTGGTCCGTTAAGGCGACCAACTCCATCCCTGCATCAGCCGCTCGCTGCATAAGCTCAGCCGGCGCCAATGTTCCATCTGAAACACTGCTATGCATATGCAGATCAAAACGTGGCTGAGTATTCATGTTAATTTCACTCTGAGGTTGCAACCTTTTATACTCGTTCAACTTTTTACAACTGCCACCATCTCCAGAGACAGGTTAATGAAAATATTACTCGATTTTTTACCGGTTATCGTCTTTTTTGCTGTTTATAAGTATACCAACGATATTTTAATCGCAACGGCGGTCCTCATTCCGGCAACAGTTCTGCAGATGCTCTACAGCTGGAAGGTGCAGCGCAAGATAGAGACGATGCAGCTTGTCACGCTCGGCTTAGTAGTGCTGCTTGGCGGCGCAACGCTGCTCTTTCAGGACAAAGCTTTTATTCAGTGGAAACCGACCGTTGTTAACTGGCTTTTCGCCTTAGGTTTCCTCGGAACCCAATTTATCGGCAACAAAACCGTCGTAGAGCGCCTTATGGGCAGCAGCATAGAGATGGAGCAACGCATCTGGCGCAAGTTAAACCTTGTCTGGGTTATCTTCTTTGTCGTTTTGGGGATAATTAACATCTATGTCGCCTACAGCTTTAGCGAAGAGGCGTGGGTAAACTTCAAACTATTTGGCATGCTTGGTTTAACCCTAGTATTCATACTTGCACAAGGCATTTACATTTCACGTCACGCGAAAGAGCCCGAACAGGAGGCTGGAAACTGATGTACTACGCTATTATCTCAGAAGATATACCCAACTCGCTGGAGAAGCGCCTCTCTGTGCGCCCAGCACACCTAGAGCGTCTTAAAGATCTGGCCGCGCAGGGGCGACTGCTGGTGGCAGGCCCACACCCCGCCATCGATAGCGAAGACCCTGGCGAAGCGGGTTTTAGCGGCAGCTTAGTGATTGCAGAGTTCGATTCGCTTGCTGATGCGCAGGCGTGGGCGGATGCCGATCCTTACGTTGCGGCGGGCGTTTACCAGAAGGTAGCTGTAAAGCCCTACAAAAAAGTTTTGCCCTAGACTACAATTTTTTCTTATTTGCGCTATTGTTTATGCAAGATTAAGGAAAACTGTTGTCTAATGGGCTACACCTAGAGTTGTATCCTTGGTCGTCATTCCAAACAAAGGGAACTTTTATATGAAAAAAATTGCTCTCGCAGCTAGCCTGGCTTTGATGGTCGGCTCTTCTGCAGCTATTGCCCACGGCGACAAGCCCGGCTACGCAACACACGCTACTGGCGGTTACGTTATCACCAACGGTTCTGGCGAGTGCTGGAAGACACCGAACTGGACTGCTGACTACGTCGCTCCAGAGTGCGGTGGTGAAGTTGCGGCTGAAGCGGCACCACAATACATAACAGAAGATGTGACAAAAACTTACGCACTCTACTTTGACTTCGACAGCACCGTTGTTGGTCGCGTAAGCAATATCGTTGACTACATCAATTCACAGCAGACTCTGAAATCAGTTGACCTCGTAGGTCACGCTGACCCACTGGGTGATGCTGGCTACAACTTTGGCTTGTCACAGCGCCGTGCAGACGCAGTAGCAGCGAAGCTTGTTGAAGGCGGTGTTGCAGCTGACAAGATCATGACTAGCGCTATGGGCGAAAACGCTCCAGTTGCTAACTGTACCGGTTCAGGTGCTCAGCTGATCGCTTGTTTGCGTCCAGACCGTCGTGTGGACGTGACTGTAAACAGCTCTGTTGGCAAGATCGTATACGAGTAAGCCGACAATAGTAGCTAACTGAAAGAGCCGGCCTGAGCCGGCTTTTTTGTCTCTTTGATACAGACAAAAACACAGCAATAGAAGTTGAATACTATGCGCTATTTAATGAGCCTAATTATCGCACTTCATGCAGGTGTAGCCCTGGCCTCGGACTACGATCCACAGAAGGTGATATACCATATCAACTACAAAGATATGAGCCGCTTTCATCACACCTTAGCAAACATGGCTAACCATATTGCCGCGCTGGGCGAGGATAATATAGAGCTCAAAGCTGTAGTACATGGCGAAGCCATTGAGATATTTATGCAGGCGACTGAAGATGAAGAGTTACAGATCACTCTTGATGCAGCTCGCTTTAACGGCGTCGAGTTTATCATCTGTGGTAACAGCCTCACGGGTTATCAAATCACCTATGAGGATCTCTACGATGTGACTGCAGAAGATGTCGTACAGGCGGGCTTACCAGAGATTGTAAAGCTGCAACAAGAGGGATATTTCTACGTACGCCCCTAGGCTAGAGCTCCCGCTTGCTCTAGCCTCGCCTGCCTGCACGGTGGCTAGATAGGCAGGGTAAAGCCCGGCAGTGGCAAATCCACTCTTACACGCAAACCTTTAAAGTACTCTTGGAACAAGCTAATAAAAAAGCGATCAGTCTCCTGATCGCCTTTGAAGTGAGCCTAGAGCTACTCCTAAATTATCCGACCCACTTACGCGCGTTACGGAACATACGCATCCAAGCTCCATCTTCGGACCACTCATCCGGAGCCCAAGAGTTCTGGATCGCTCGGAAAACACGCTCAGGGTGCGGCATCATGATCGTGACTCGTCCGTCACGCGTTGTGACACCCGTGATACCTGCTGGAGAGCCGTTTGGGTTAGCCGGGTAGACCTCGGTGGCGGCACCGCGGTTATCAACATAGCGCAAGGCAATCGTGCCTGAGTCACTTAGATTAGCCAGATGCGTCTGATCCGCAAACTCGGCACGACCCTCACCATGAGCAACTGCGATCGGCATACGCGACCCGGCCATACCCTCAAGGAACAGCGAGTCAGACTTCTGCACCTCTACCATGGCTACACGCGCTTCAAACTGCTCAGAGTTGTTGCGCACAAAGTGTGGCCACAAATCTGCACCTGGAATTAACTCATGTAGATTGGATAGCATCTGACAGCCGTTACATACGCCTAAAGCGAAGCTATCGTTGCGCTCAAAGAAAGCGGAGAACTGATCACGTGCACGCGGGTTAAACAGCACTGATTTAGCCCACCCCTCGCCAGCACCCAAAACGTCGCCGTAAGAGAAACCGCCACAGGCTACCAAGCCTTTGAACTGTTCCAGCGAGACGCGGCCGCTGAGGATATCGCTCATATGAACGTCGACAGCATTGAATCCCGCACGATCAAATGCCGCGGCCATCTCGATCTGACCATTTACCCCCTGCTCACGCAGGATTGCCATCTGAGGACGTGCGCCTGTCGCGATGTAAGGCGCAGCAACATCATCGTTCTGATCGAAGCTTAGCGACACATTTAGACCAGGATCTTCAGCATCAAGAAGTGCATCGAACTCCTGCTGTGCGCACTCAGAGTTGTCACGCAACGACTGTACGCGGTAAGAGGTCTCTGCCCACCAACGCTGCAGTGTCACACGACTCTCAGAGTAGATATCTTCATCATCAAAAGTCAAAGTAATACAGTCATCAGGGTTCGGCGCACCGATCACAGCCGCGATATCACCTAAGCCTGCGGCTGAGAGCTCCGTCAGAACCTGTTCAGTGTGCTCACGCTTAACCTGCACCACTGCACCCAGCTCTTCACTGAAGAGAGCTGCAGCAACATCGGTATTGTCCTGAGCAATTAGATCGAGATTGATATCCAGACCTGTGCGCCCTGCGAATGCCATCTCGGCAAGCGTCGCAAACAAGCCGCCATCAGCGCGGTCGTGATAGGCCAAAATAAGCCCCTGATTGTTAAGCTCCTGCACCGCAGCGAAGAAAGTGGCAAACATTTCTGCATCGTCAAGATCAGGAACAGACTGCCCTACTTCGTTGTATACCTGCGCCAGCGCCGAGAGACCCATGCGGTTTTTGCCCGCACCGAGGTCAAGCAGTATGAGGTCTGTTTCACCAAGGTCTGTGCGCAGCTGAGGCGTCAGCACTTTGCGTACGTCGGTAACAGGCGCAAAGCCTGAGATCACCAGCGACATAGGCGCAGTAACGCTTTTCTGCTCTTCGCCATCCTGCCAAACTGTGCGCATAGACATAGAGTCTTTACCGACAGGAATGGTGATTCCAAGCGCCGGGCAAAGTTCCATACCCACAGCACGAACAGTGTCATAGAGCTTCTCATCTTCGCCAGGGTGACCCGCGGCACACATCCAGTTAGCTGAGAGCTTAATATCCTCAATGGCACTAATCGGTGTTCCGGCCATATTAGTTAGCGTTTCACCGATCGCCATGCGACCTGATGCAGGTCCATCTATCAGCGCTAGCGGGGTACGTTCACCCATCGCCATCGCTTCACCGGTGTAAGCGTTAAAGCCTGTCGTGGTAACGGCACAATCCGCGACCGGAACCTGCCAAGGCCCAACCATCTGATCACGCACAACCTGACCCGTGATTGAACGGTCACCGATAGTGATCAAGAAAGATTTAGAGGCAACCGTAGGTAGCTTCATGACGCGTTCAATCGCATCAGCTAGGTCTAACTTTGCGGTGTCAAACTCGGGCACTTCGTAGGCTACGCGCGTTATTGAGCGGTGCATCTTAGGTGGCTTTCCAAACAGCACCGACATCGGTAGATCAACCGGCTTATTCTCGAAGTGGGTGTCACCCAAGGTTAGGTGGTGCTCCTCAGTCGCAGTACCAACCACCGCATAAGGGCAGCGCTCACGTTCACAAATCGCCTCGAAACGCGCCAAATTCTCTGGTGATACAGCCATTACGTAGCGCTCTTGCGCCTCGTTACACCAGATCTCCAGTGGTGCCATACCCGGCTCATCGTTATTTACTTTACGCAGCTCAAAATTGCCGCCACGGCCACCATCTTTCACCAACTCCGGGAAGGCGTTAGAGAGGCCACCTGCACCAACATCGTGAATAAATGCAATCGGGTTGGCGTCACCTAATTGCCAGCACTGATCGATAACCTCCTGACAACGCCGCTCCATCTCTGGGTTGCCGCGTTGTACAGAGGCGAAGTCGAGATCAGCCGATGAACTGCCCGATGCCATTGACGAGGCAGCCCCCCCACCGAGGCCGATCAGCATTGCCGGTCCACCTAAACAGATTAGCTTGGCGCCAACTTCAATCTCACCCTTCTCTACGTGATCGGCACGGATATTACCCATGCCACCCGCCAACATGATTGGTTTGTGGTAACCGCGAACCTCTTCACCATTGGCACCGTTAACCTTCTGTTCGAAGGTTCTGAAATAGCCATTGAGGTTAGGGCGGCCAAATTCGTTATTGAAGGCAGCACCACCGATTGGCCCCTCAATCATAATATCGAGTGCAGATACGATGCGCTCTGGCTTGCCATACTTAGACTCCCAGGGCTGCTCGAAACCGGGAATATTCAGATCGGATACGGTAAAGCCTGTGAGACCCGCTTTCGGCTTCGAACCACGACCCGTAGCACCCTCATCACGTATCTCACCACCAGAACCAGTCGCAGCACCGGAGAAAGGTGCGATTGCTGTTGGGTGGTTGTGAGTCTCAACCTTCATTAGGATATGGATTGGCTCTTCGCTGTAAGCGTACGCCTTGGATTCGGGGTTGGGGAAGAATCTGCCTGCAACAGCGCCTTCGATAACAGCCGCGTTGTCTTTGTATGCCGATAGCACGCGATCGCCTGCCATCTCATAGGTGTTTTTGATCATCCCAAACAGCGACTTCTGCTGCTCTTCGCCATCAATATCCCAAGACGCATTGAATATTTTATGACGACAGTGCTCAGAGTTCGCCTGCGCAAACATCATAAGCTCAACATCACTTGGATCACGGCCCAGCTCTACAAAGGCATCTACGAGGTAATCAATTTCGTCATCCGCAAGTGCCAACCCCAAAGCGATGTTTGCCGCTTCGAGCGCCGGACGCCCCCCGGCAAGAATTTCGACACGTGTCATCTGACGCGGCTCTTCGTGACTGAAGAGCGAAGCCCCCTGTTGCAGATCCGCAAAAACCACCTCAACCATTCGGTCATGCAACTGAGCAGAGATCACTGCTAGTTCATCTGCACTCAGCGCTGAAGAGCTGCTTATGTAGTAAGCAATACCACGCTCCAGACGATTAACTGAGTTCAAACCACAGTTGTGAGCGATATCCGTCGCTTTACTCGACCAAGGTGAAATTGTTCCCGGACGCGGAACAACTAACTGCAGTGTACCTTCAGGCTCCTGAACCTGAGCCTTAGGCCCATAACGCAGCAGACGCCCAAGCACTTCAGACTCCTGAGCACTCAGCTCGGAGGTAACCTCTGCGAAGTGAATATACTCTGCATATAGATCGGTAACAGTCGCTACTTGTGCCTGCACATTGGCAAGCAGTTTAGCGTGGCGGAAGGCTGAAAGAGCTGGTGCTCCTCGCAATACGAGCATCTTGGGTCGGACCTCTTTAGGTTCCTGCAAAACAGGCGTTGGAAAGCGCGTAATTTTATCGCAAACTGAGGCAATAAGGGAGCCTATTACCTACAGGAGATTGAACTTTCCCGATGTTCCGATCACGGCGCACGCCCCATCTTCGCCAAGCCATCTATACCGGAGGGATTCTCTTTATCACCTTCTTGATAGCGCTTAGCAGCCTGAATAGTAAAACGGCCTTGATGAAGATCCGCGACCGCGGCGTCTTAAAGGTTGCTACGCTGCACTCCCCTCTTAGTTATTATCATGATCGTGACCAACCTAGCGGTTTCGACTACAACCTAGTCAGAGACTTCGCCGAGTACCTGGATGTAGATCTAGAGATAACAACGGCTTCCGATCCAAAGCGACTCTTTCAGCTGCTTGAGGATCACCGCGTAGACCTAATAAGTGCTAACCTAGCGGAGGACCCCGCACGTGCTGAACGATTTGAGCCCGGCCCTGCATACCGTGAGGAGAGCTACTTAGTTATTTACAGAGAGCAGCAGGGTTACCGAGCACCACAGAGTCTCGAGCAGGCTTTGGGACAGCGAATTGAGGTGTTGGTGAACTCTGGCGAACGACTGTTGTTGCAGCCCTATCTGGAGAGTCTACCGGAACTTAAGTGGCGTGAGATAACCAATGCTAGTCGACTCGATCTACTGACTCGCCTGCAGAACCGCGAGTCAGAACTCGCCGTGATTCCGCGCTCGCTCTGGCGCAGTTTTGCCAGCTACCATCCTGAGCTAAAAGTCGCCTTTGAACTTGATCACCAGTTGCCGGTAACCTGGTATCTCAGCAAATCTCGCGACACCAGCCTCGTAGATCTTATCAAGATCTACTTCGACCGTACTCAGACTCAAGAGCTGCTCTCTCAACTAGAAAGCACTGCGATACCGCCCACCAACACACTCAACTACTTCGACACCAAAGCGTTTCGAGAGGGTGTGGAGCAGCGTTATACGGAGCTGCGCCCCTATTTTATCGAGGCAGCCAGAAACACCGGTTACGACCCGCTCTTCCTGGCTGCTGTCGCGTACCAGGAGTCACATTGGCGTGTCGACGCAATCTCCCCAACCGGCGTACGAGGCATTATGATGCTGACAGAAGATGCCGCCAAAGATGTTGGCGTAGAGGATCGCACGGATGCGCGACAGAGCATCTTAGGGGGCGCAGAGTACCTAAAACGCGTCACCCAAAAAATACCTGAGCGTATTCCAGAGCCAGACCGAACCTTCTTTGCACTCGCGGCCTACAACATTGGCTTCGGTCATCTCGAAGATGCTCGAATCCTCACACAGAAAGCCGGAGGTGATGCCGATAGTTGGGAATCTGTTGCAGAGCATCTACCCAAGCTCGAAGAGCCTGAATACTTCAACCAGATCAAGTATGGTGAAGCACGGGGCAATGAAGCGGTGAACTACGTTGCCAATATCCGCAAATATCAGGCGATTCTGCCAACTGAAGCGATCCTTGCAGACATTCGAGAAATTGAGGTCGAAAACTAGTCCTGTTGCTTCGCATCGCGCTTTTCCAGGCGGCGTTTACGGAAAAAATCAGATAACTGCTGCGAACACTCCTGTTGCAACACACCCGCCTCAACTTCAACTCTATGGTTAAGCCAAGGCGAAGCAAAGAAGCATTGCCGACTCTCTGCGGCTCCAGCCTTAGGCTCTGTAGCGCCGTAAACCACCTTAGCGACGCGAGCATGCACCAGTGCACCCGCACACATAGCGCAGGGCTCCAAGGTCACGTAGAGCACAGCATCAATGAGGCGATAGTTACCAACACGCTGGGCGGCATCTCGCAGCGCATTAATCTCGGCATGTGCAGTAGGATCGCAGCCGCTGATAGGGCGATTGAAGCCCCTGCCTATGATCTCGCCATCGCGCACCAACAGGGCACCAACGGGAACCTCGCCCTCGGCTGCCGCCTCGGCGGCTAACTCAAGCGCCTGCTCCATCCAGTAGCGATGATCATTGTTGTTCTCTGCCACCCTCAACTGTCCTTACATTTCCCGTAAAAAAGAAAAGGCCCCCGGGTGGGGGCCTTTGGCTATTGTGCAATGCAGCCGTTAAACGTTCAACTTGTAACGTGAGCTACGAGGCCCCGCTACGCGTTCAATCAAACTGCAATCCTCTAACTTTTTCAGCGATTTAAAGAACTGTGAACGAGAGACCGACCCCTCTTCCACTTCATTCTCCAGGAAACGTTCGTAGCTCAGTGCCGCCTCACCCGTATTCTGGTCCGCCACTTTCCAAAGCACATTAAGTACCTGACGATCCGCTTCAGTCAGGCCTTCTACACCCAGCTCCCTGGCTGTCGAATCGATCAATCGCAACAGATCGAGAAAAAACCTTAAACTACTCATGCAACTCCCCTTATAGGGCAAATACCCTTGTACTTTTTCAGCAGCCCAGATGCCAAACTGCATATTGGTACTGCTCAATCGTTTATTGTGGCTCTAGTCCACTTTTCACCTCTAAGTGTAGCAGAGCAGCACTTTCGCGCTTCGGAAAAAATGTCCACCATATGAAACAAGTTCATATCAAAAATGATCTAAATCGATCCAAAGCCAAAACAGGTAAACAATGACAGGTAAAAATAAAAACGCCGATACCCGCATGGAGCAGAACAACGGGCAGAGTTTTGCCAAAGTAGAGATCCATAGTGGCCTGTGCGAGTAAGATCGTTAGACAACAAATCCAGCATCGGCGCGAGATAGATAACCGACTGAAATATCATATCAGAGAGTAAGTATATCAACGGTCACGCACCTTACTAGTCGCACAAATAGTTACTTGTAGTCGGCGTGTTGCGCATAGTGAGCGGTTTTCAACTGGAATAGGTTTAGGTCAACAGAGAAGGCGATATGCAATCGGTTGCAAATTTTTCATGTTAATTCAGAGAATGAGCCCTAATCTTTCTAATCACAACCCTAGAAACAGAAGAGGCCCTCAATATTGAGGACCTCTAGGTCTAGCTATAGATCTTATGAATTATCACTCCCACTCGATCGTAGCAGGCGGCTTCGACGAAACATCGTAGGTCACACGCGATACCTGCGCGATCTCATTGATGATACGGCTTGAGACTTTCTCTAGAAGCTCATATGGCAGGTGTGCCCAACGCGCTGTCATAAAGTCGATTGTCTCTACCGCACGCAGAGCAATTACGTACTCGTAACGACGACCATCACCGACTACACCAACAGACTTCACCGGCAGAAATACGGCAAAGGCCTGGCTTGTTTTATGGTACCAATCTGCGTTGTGCAACTCTTCAATAAAGATCGCGTCAGCTTCGCGGAGAATATCCGCATACTCTTTTTTCACTTCACCGAGGATACGCACACCCAGTCCTGGGCCCGGGAAGGGGTGACGGTAGACCATATCGTATGGCAAACCGAGTTCTAGTCCAATCTTGCGAACTTCATCTTTGAACAGCTCGCGCAGTGGTTCAACCAACTCGAATGCCATATCTTCAGGCAGACCACCCACGTTATGGTGCGACTTAATTACATGCGCTTTGCCAGTCTTCGAGGCAGCAGACTCAATAACGTCTGGGTAGATGGTTCCCTGTGCAAGGAAGCGACAATCTTTGAGCTTGGTCGCCTCATCATCGAACACTTCGATAAATGTGTTGCCGATAATCTTACGCTTGGCTTCTGGGTCCTTCTCACCCTTGAGTCGACCCAAGAATAGCTCTTCAGCATCAGCACGGATAACCCGTACACCCATGTTCTTAGCGAACATGTCCATCACCTGATCACCCTCTGCCTTACGCAACAGCCCGTTATCTACAAATACACAGGTAAGCTTATCGCCAATAGCCTTGTGTAGTAGGGCTGCTACCACAGATGAGTCGACACCGCCGGAAAGACCGAGTAGTACCTTGTCGTCACCAACCTGAGCCTGAACGCGCTCAATCATATCCTTGATAATGTTTGACGCAGTCCAGAGCGCCTCGGTACCGCAGATTTCACGTACGAAACGCTCAAGAATACGTAGGCCCTGCTTGGTGTGAGTTACCTCTGGGTGGAACTGCACGCCAAAGAACTGGCGTTCGGGATCACACATCGCAGCGATCGGAGCGGACTCTGTTGCGGCGATACAGTGGAAGCCCTCTGGCATCTCGACAACCTTATCTCCATGACTCATCCAGACATCCAGCGATAGAACACCATTGTTCGCAACGTGGTCCTCAATACCCTCTAATAAGCGGCTCGGGCCATCAGATAGACGCACACGAGCGTAACCGAACTCACGCTCGTCTGAGCTTGCTACCTTACCACCTAGCTGTTCGGCCATCGTCTGCATGCCGTAGCAAATACCGAGCACCGGCACGCCAAGATCGAAAACCACTTGCGGCGCACGCGGAGAGTCAAGTTCGGTAACGGACTCAGGACCGCCAGCGAGAATGATACCCTTAGGATTGAACGCACGGATCTCCGCTTCATCTAGATCCCAAGCGTAGATCTCTGAATAAACGCCGATTTCGCGAACGCGACGCGCTATTAATTGTGTGTACTGCGATCCGAAATCCAGGATTAGGATACGCTGTGCGTGAATGTCGAGACTCATTTCAGTGACTCCACCGAGGGGCGAATCAAGGCCCGTAAATAAAAAATGGGGCAGTTAGACTACCCCACTTGGAAACCCTTACAAGCGACGCTTACCGAATTCGGTAGTTTGGCGCCTCTTTGGTAATGCTGACATCATGGACATGACTCTCACTCATGCCAGCATTGGTGATACGAACAAACTTAGGCTCAGTACGCATCTGCTCAATCGTTGCAGAACCGGTGTAACCCATGGATGCGCGCAGACCGCCCATCAACTGGTGTACAACACCTGAAAGAGGCCCCTTACAAGGCACACGCCCTTCGATACCCTCAGGTACTAACTTGTCTTCGCCCGCTTTAGCATCCTGGAAGTAGCGATCTGATGAGCCTGTAGAGCCAGACATCGCACCGAGCGACCCCATACCACGGTAAGATTTGAAAGCACGACCTTGGAACAATTCAACTTCACCCGGAGCTTCATCAGTACCCGCAAGCATCGAGCCGACCATTACAGCAGATGCACCCGCCGCAATAGCCTTTGCAATATCGCCAGAGAAACGAATACCACCATCAGCGATGAGCGGCACGCCACGATCTTTCAGCGCTTCTGCAACGTTGGCTACCGCACTAATCTGTGGCACACCAATCCCTGCTACGATACGTGTCGTACAGATAGAACCGGGGCCGATACCCACTTTAACGCCATCCGCACCCGCATCCGCCAGCGCAATTGCCGCCTCTGCAGTGGCGATGTTACCGCCAACCACCTGCACTTGCGGGTAGGTCTCTTTAACCCAACGAACACGATCAATTACACCTTTTGAGTGACCGTGTGCGGTATCAACAACGATAAGGTCAACACCAGCTTGAACCAGAGCAGCCACACGCGCTTCAGTTTCTGGCCCAGTACCGACTGCCGCACCAACAATCAGACGACCGCGGCTATCTTTTGCAGCGTTAGGGTACTTCTGCGCCTTTTTCATGTCCTTAACAGTAACCATGCCTGCAAGACCGAATTTGTCATCGACCATCAGGATCTTCTCGATGCGATGCTTACGCAGCAACTCGCTAATAACCGATTCGTCCTCATCTTCACGTACGGTTACTAGACGCTCTTTCGGCGTCATAATGCTGTAAACCTTCGCGTCAGCGTCGCTCTCAAAGCGAACATCACGGCTCGTCACAATGCCAACCAACTCACCGTCATCAACCACAGGAAAACCCGAGAAACCGACGCGCGCTGAGAGCTCACGAATCTGACCGACAGTTGTATCCGGAGTACAGGTCACTGGATCAGAAACGATACCCGACTCATACTTCTTCACACGGCGAACCTCTTCCGCCTGCTCTTCTGGCGTAAGGTTCTTGTGAATGATACCGATCGCACCTTCCTGCGCCATCGCAATGGCCAGACGACCTTCGGTGACTGTATCCATGGCAGCAGAAACGATAGGGATGTTCAGCTGAATACCTTTGGTAAGGCGTGTTTTCAGCTCTACGTTTTTCGGCAGAACTTCAGAATAAGCGGGAACCAGCAGAACGTCATCATACGTCAGTGCTTCTTCGACAACTCGCAGCATGTGTGAACCTGTCTTTTAGGGGAAAATTTAAACGCAAAATGGTACACATTTAGGCCCTTAAATTCAATTCAAATTACCGCTTTAGTAGCAGGTGAATTCCCGTCTCACACTGTTCTCGTTCAGCTTGCGAAGGTAGTATGGGGCCATGCGAAATTACTCATTAGCCAACAGCTCATCTACCAATCACGCAATCAGCGTCAGCGAACTTAACCGTCAGGCAAAATCACTGCTTGAGAACTCCTTTCTGTCGCTGCGCGTCAGTGGTGAGATCAGTAATCTGACGAGAGCCAGCTCAGGACATTGGTACTTCACTCTCAAGGATGATCGCGCCCAGGTGCGCTGTGCGATGTTCCGTGGACGCAACACTCAGGTGCGCTTTCGACCACAGGAGGGATCCCAGGTCGTCTGCACCGCTAAAGTGAGTCTGTATGAGGGGCGCGGCGACTTTCAACTGATCGTCGAACAGATGCAGGAGGATGGCCTTGGCCAACTGCAGCAAGCCTTCGAGCTCCTCAAACAGCGCTTGCAGCACGAAGGGTTATTTGCGCAGGAACGTAAACGCCCAATACCTCAGCATCCCAAGGTAGTTGGTGTGGTCACCTCAGCAACGGGCGCTGCGCTGCATGATATCCTCACCGCTTTTAAACGACGCCAACCGGGCATACTGGTCAATCTCTACCCCAGTTTAGTTCAGGGGGCGGAAGCGGCAGACCAGATCGTCAAAGCGATAGAACTTGCCAATCGCCACGCCCAGGCCGATGTTCTAATTGTTGGGCGCGGCGGGGGCTCGCTGGAGGACCTCTGGCCCTTCAACGAGGAGCGCGTCGCACGTGCTATATTGGCGTCAGAGATACCGATCGTCTCTGCGGTTGGTCACGAGGTCGATCTCTCCATCAGCGATCTGGTGGCGGACCTGCGCGCACCCACTCCAACTGCCGCTGCGGAGCTGCTCAGCCCCGACCAGAGCGCTATTCGACAGCGCTTGGAACAGTTACGCCGCGGACTGCAGCAACGCATGCAGTGGCACCTGCAGCGCCAATCCGACCGCTTGACCGCACTGCGGCGCCAGTTACGCCACCCTGGCGATAAAATTCGCGAACAACAGCAACGCTGCGATGATCTTGATCTGCGCCTCCAGCGCGCCATAAAGTTGCAGCTTACGCGGCGTTCCGAGCGACTAAGTAACTTAAAACTGCGCCTTGCGACGCAGAATCCTCAGCGCCAACTCAAGCGTCAACGCCAACACCTAGACGAGCTGCAGCAACAGATGCAGAGGCGTATCCAAACAATGTTAGAGCGTCGCAAACTCATGCTGGCTCAACAAGCGAGTCGCCTCAACGCCATAAGTCCTCTGGCAACACTTGAACGGGGCTACGCTCTGGCCCAGACTGAGACAGGCGCACTGGTTCGAGATGCACGGGAGGTGGCACCTGGTGATCTGCTCCATATACGCTTGGCACAGGGCACCGTCGAGACACAGGTGACCCTTACACACCCAGAGCCAGACCACTCAAAGTAAGAACCCTGAGACATAAACAAGGTAAATAGCGAAGATAACCAATTTAAGGTGAATAACTATGCTGCGTTCAAGCCTATTATCAATTCTGACCCTTTGGAGCACACTTAGCTTCGCCCTACCGCAAGAGTCGCGTGTACCCGGAGGGATTGCACTTATCGACCTACCGGCGAGCACGAGCGCACCCAAGGTCGAGTACCAAGGCACGCGTGTTATGGTTGTACCAACTGAAGGAGACAGCGGCTGGGTAGCTGTGGTCGGCATACCCCTGAGCGCCAACCCCGAAGAGCAACAGAAACTCAGTATCAACGGCAAGCCTATGAGTTTCGGTATTAGCGATAAGGCCTACCCTGAGCAACGCCTGAAAATCAAAGAGAGGAAATATGTCGAGCCTGATCCAAAACAGGTGGCGCGCTGGCGTAAAGAGTCGGCGGAGCAGAAAGCCGCATACAAAGCCTGGAGCGAGCCTGAAACCACAGTGACAACCCTCGCGATACCGGCTGAGGGGCCCTATTCTAGCGCGTTCGGTTTGAAACGCTTCTACAACGACCAACCGCGCTCTCCTCACTCGGGCCTAGATATCGCCGCCCCCGACGGCTCGGTCATCATCGCTGCTGCACCGGGCGTGGTTACAGCCAAAGGAGATTACTTTTTCAACGGCAACACCATAATCGTCGATCATGGATATGGTCTCTCAACTATGTACTGCCATATGAGCGAGATCTCCGTTGAACTGGGTCAGAAATTAGAGACGGGCGACCAGATTGGTCTTGTTGGAAAAACCGGCCGAGTCACCGGACCCCATCTTCATTGGGGTGTAAGCCTCAATAACACCCGTGTCGATCCGTTACTCTTCGTTCAGCAAAACTGAGTTGGCTGTGGTAACCTGCGCCCTCTCTAACAACGCATATATATGGATTTAACATGAGTGAAGTAAAACTCGAGACCGTAGAGCAGCGCGCCAGCTACGGCATTGGCCGTCAGATGGGTGAACAGCTGGCACAAAACGGGTTCAAAGGGGCTGATATTGACGCCGCCGCACTCGGCCTGAAAGACGCATTCACCGGTGAAGCCCTACGCGTCAGCGCCGAAGACCTACAGGCAGCGTTCAACGATCTGACTGATCGCCTGCGTGCAGAACAGGAAGCTGAAGCTAAAGCGATGGCTGAAGAGGGTCAAAAATACCTCGAAACCAACGCCAAGCGTGACGAAATTACAGTGACAGACTCAGGTCTACAGTACGAAGTGATTGATGCGGGCGATGCCAGCAGCGACAAGCCGCAACACCAGTCTAAGGTGCGCGTACACTACCATGGCACCTTCATTGACGGACGAACGTTCGATAGCTCTTACGAGCGCGGTCAGCCAGCTGAATTCCCTGTTGGCGGCGTTATCTCAGGTTGGACAGAAGCGCTGCAGCTGATGAATGTTGGCGCGAAGTGGAAGCTCTACATCCCTTACAACCTTGCTTACGGTTCACAGGGCTCTCCGGGCGGCATCCCACCGTACTCTACTCTAGTATTTGATGTAGAACTGCTGGATATCCTCTAAGCAATGCAACTGCACTACCATCGCAGCGGACAGGGACGTCCGCTGGTTATTCTCCACGGTCTCTTTGGCACCTGGGAAAACCTCGGCAGCACTGTAAAGTCATTGGCGCAAGAGTGGGATGTCATTGCACCCGATCTGCGTAATCATGGCCGCTCACCCCAGGCTACCGAGCACTCCTACCCACTGATGGCAGCAGATCTTGCTGCACTGCTTGATCAGCTTGGTCTCGAGAGCGTCTCAATTCTCGGTCACTCGATGGGCGGAAAAGTGGCTATGGAGTTTGCACTTAACAACCCTGAACGCGTCGATAAACTGGTCGTAGTCGATATTGCTCCGGTGGTTTACCCGCCGCACCACACCGACGTATTTGCTGGAATCCGCAGCATCGATTTAGCTCAAATAAAGAGTCGATCCGAGGCAGACCAACAGCTGAGCCAGCAGGTAGAGTCCGCTGGAGTACGCGCATTCTTGCTAAAGAATCTTTACCGTGAGGATGGCAGGTTCAGATGGAGGGCGAACTTCGCTGCGCTCGAGTCTGAGTACTCTAATATCGCGGCTGCTCCGGCAGAAGGGCAGTTTGAGAAGCCGACCCTGTTCATCAAAGGGGCCGATTCGAACTATCTGTTGAGTGAATATCAGCAGGCTGTGATTAGCCGTTTTCCAAAGGTAGAGCTGAAGATAATCAAAGATGCTGGCCATTGGCCGCACGCGGAAAAGCCTGAAATATTCCTGCGCATCGTGCGTAGCTTCCTCACCTCTTGAGAAGATAACAACCGATTAGATTGGACAGTGCCCGTCTTTCTTG
>JABXHP010000287.1 GCA_013373575.1 Oceanospirillaceae bacterium
AATAGAGCCTCATGCCCCTGAGCTTTTAGACCCTCACAAAAATCGGCTGTGCGGCGATCTTGCCAGACTATTGCGTTGTAGACCGGTTCGCCAGTGGACTTATCCCAGACCAAGGTAGTTTCACGCTGGTTGGTAATACCTATAGCGGCGATATCAGCAGCAGAAATACCCGCTTTCTCAATGGCTGCGCTACACACCCCTACGGTTGAAGCCCAAATCTCATCCGGGTTGTGCTCTACCCAGCCCGAGTGCGGGAATATCTGCTCAAACTCCTGTTGCCCGGTCGCGACGGGCTTTAGGTGCTGATCAAATACTATTGCTCGGCTAGAGGTCGTGCCCTGATCAATCGCGAGAATGTAGGATGCCATCATCTTTTCCTGTTCGATTTTTGCTTCGCTGAAATGCTTTCTGCACTCAACAGCTTGATAGACTGATGTTCGCAAAGCAGAATGGTAGTTTCAATAGAAAATAAACGAACAAGAGAATTTTCTATTCGATTCGATAACGCTTTGCCAATACGCTCAGGCAGAACTTGAGGACAACCCAATGCGCCAACACCAACGCCAGGAATTTATCATTGAGAGGGTGAACACTGACGGCTTTATCACCATTGATGAACTGGTCGACTCGCTCAAGGTGACGCCTCAAACAATCCGCCGCGATCTAAATCAACTGGCGGATCAACAGCTTATCAGCCGCTACCATGGAGGTGCAGGCCCCGTTGAGTCGTCAACTGAGAACGCTGAGTACTCTACCCGCGTACGCTACGGCTCCGCAGCCAAGCAACGCATAGCCAAACGGCTGGTCGACGACATCCCTGATGGTGCCTCCATCTTCATCAATATCGGTACAACGACAGAAGCAGTGGCTCGAGAACTTCTACGACGCAAAAACCTCAGCGTAATCACCAACAACCTACATGTTGCTGCCACACTCTCTGAGCGCGAGGACTACCGCATCATCGTTGCTGGCGGAGAGATTCGTGCTAAGGATGGCGGTATTATCGGTGAAGCTACCGTAGACCTCATCAGCCAGTTCCAGACAGACTACGCGATCATTGGGGTTAGCGGTATTCACGAAGATGGCACCCTGCTCGACTTCGACTACCGAGAGGTTCGCGTCTCTCAAGCAATCATTGAGAACGCTCGAAAGGTAGTTCTCTGTGCCGATAAGAGCAAATTTGGTCGCAACGCCCTGGTGCGTCTCGGACACCTAGCTGATCTGGATATGATCTATACCGATGTACGCCCTACCGAGAGCTTCGTTGAACTCATGGATGACAATGGCGTTACCTTAGTGGTTGCCTGATCTCTATCGACAATAAAAATTTTCGCTTTTCTTGTGTAGAAATGTTCGGTATTGTTCGTTTAAACTCCTTATCGAACAAATTTAGATCATGAACGACATCCCAAACAAACTAGAAACCTTTGACCTCCTCGTCGTCGGTGGCGGTGTTAATGGCGCAGGGATCGCTATGGACGCCGCTGGGCGCGGTTTGAAAACCGCGCTCGTTGAGATGCACGACCTAGGCGCTGCCACATCGTCAAACTCCAGCAAGCTGATACACGGCGGCCTTCGATATCTTGAACATTACGAGTTTCGTTTGGTGAGAGAGGCGCTTGCGGAGCGCGAATCCTTACTGTGCAACTCACCACACATCATGTGGCCTCTGCGCTTTATCTTGCCCCACCGGCCTCACCTGCGCCCCGCATGGATGATTAGGATCGGACTTTTCCTCTATGACAACTTAGCAAAGCGCGAGACTCTGCGCGCCTCCGAGGGCGTTAAGTTTGGTCCGAACTCTGAGCTTAAGAGCGAAATTACCAAAGGTTTCAAATACTCAGACGGCTGGGTTGATGATGCCCGTTTAGTCATCTTCTGTGCACTGGAGGCTCAGCGCAAAGGCGCTGAGATAATGGCTCGAAACAAGGTCACCTCCGCTCAACGAAATGGAAACCATTGGGTTGTTGTAGTTGAGGATCAACTTACAGGCACAACTAAAACCCTCACCGCAAAGGCTCTGGTAAATGCTGCGGGGCCTTGGGTCAGCAAGCTTTTCGGTGATGCACTTAAAACTAAAGCGCCAAAAGAGATACGCATGGTGAAAGGCAGCCATATGGTCGTTCCAAAGATCTATGACCATAATGACGCCTACATCCTTCAAAACGAAGATAACCGAATCGTGTTCGTGATTCCGTATGAGGATGACTTCTCACTTATTGGTACAACCGATGTCGATTACACTGGCGATCCAAAGCTCGCGACTATCTCCGACGAAGAGGTGGACTACTTACTCGGCGTAGTGAACGCCCACTTCAAAAAGCAACTAACGCCGGCCGATATGGTCTGGAGCTACTCCGGCGTTCGCCCACTTATGGACGATGAGGGCGGCTCAGCGCAAAAAGCGTCGCGAGATTACACTTTCGAAGTGGATGCGCCGGCTGGCAGTGCACCGCTTCTCTCAGTATTTGGTGGTAAAATCACGACCTACCGCAAGCTTGCGGAAGCAGCAACTAATGCGATCTGTAAGTACTTCCCGCACGCTGGCACGCCTTGGACAAAGAGCGCGACTATGCCGGGAGGCGATTTCGACAACCATGCAAGCTTAGATAAGATATTAAAGACCGATTATCCTTGGTTACCTGAGGATGTGCGCAAGCGTTACGTGCGTACCTACGGCACCCGCAGCCATGAAATTCTGAACGGGCTCGACGGTGTTGAAAGCCTAGGAGCCTATTTCGGAGGAACCCTCTACGCCAGTGAAGTTGACTACCTAGTCAAGCAGGAGTGGGCCGTAACAGCAGAAGATATTTTGTGGCGCCGCACTAAACAGGGCTTGCGCCTGAGACCGACAGATGTAGAGGCTCTTGAGGCTTATCTGAATTCGTCATCAGATAGCGATCAGCGCGTCGCGAGGGCCTGCTAATTCCCGGACGTGTTATTACAGGGCGTTTCTGGGGAGTGGTGAAAGTGATCACGCACCATCGCTTGAATGGTGTAGATGGTCATCGAGGCTAATCCCCAGGTCAATCCAAATACGACGCCTGCATCGATGATGCCGCGCCAAGGCTGCGGAATGTAGTGCACCAGGATGATCAACAGAACAATGCCGGTAGTGAGGCTAAATGCGACGATTTTGCGCTTGCGGGTAGTGTAGAAAAAGCCCATACAGAATATGGGTGCCAGTAGCGTACGCACTAACGTTGGATGGTGTCTGAGATAGCGTATTCTCGCGGCCACACGCGGGGAAAAGTTCTTCTGAAAACCTTTGTAGCCTTCAGAGTAGCCCATCATCATTACCCAGAGAATCAACACAGCCCAGTGAAACAGACCAATCTGCGCAAAGGGTATATCCATAGCCATAGGTGCGAGGCGATAAATCGCACTTGAGAGGAGCATAAAGATCCCTACAAAACCCCAGATAGCGGCAACTGTACCCACCGAAAAACCCTCAAAAAATTGGCCGGCGCGCAGTATATCAATAGCGGCAAAGGAGTAGAAATTTGATCGAGGACAATAGATCGAATAATTGACCCCTTTGGTATTTAGCAATCCGCACTTAAAAGTCTACACTTCAAGGAGTTATATACACTAGGGGGTGATGTGGGGAACCTATCAATTCAAGCGAGAATCAATATCTCGCTTATTTTCGTCTTTTTGATTGTACTTCTCGGCTCGTTAACCGCCATCTATCGCAGCGAAGCTCGGTTAACTCGGGACGTAGCGGAACTGACCACCGTTAATACCGCTGATAGCTATTTCGACTCCATAAACATCCTTATGCTTAGCGGAGCTATGGCTAACCGCGGAGCGCTACAGCAAAAGCTTCTGTCAGTTGAGGGAATCGCCGAAGCTCGCATTATTCGCGGCAAGGGCGTCAGCGATATGTATGGCCCCGGTTCGGAAGACTCCGTCGTTATGGATGAGTTGGATCAACGCGCTATGAACGGCGAATCAATCGTTGTCGAACTCGATGATGATGCGGGGCACCGCCTCACTGTAATTCGACCTATGCTCGCAGTAGAGAACTACAAGGGCACCAACTGTTTGGCTTGTCACCCCGTGGAGCCCAACTCCGTTCTCGGTGCCGTACGAGTTACCTATGATTTCGCGGTGATGGATCAACAGATCAGATCGAACGTGATTGGCGTCGCTCTCGTCGAGCTCGTACTCTTTATCGCCGGTCTACTCTTAGTGGGCTGGTTAATGCGTCGTATAGTCGGTCAGCCACTGGCACAGGTGGCTCACACCCTCGAAGATCTCACTAACAGTAACGACCTCAGTATGCGACTTCCAGTGAATCGACATGATGAGGTCGGCACTCTTTCGGCGGCGGTCAACAAGATGCTTGGCAGCTTTCAGAGTAGCCTGAAGCAGGTGCATACGACTCTCAATCATCTCGGTACAGCGAGCAATCAGATTAACGATATTGCTCAACGCGCGGTCACCTCATCAGGCAGCCAGATTCAGATGAGCGACAATGTAACAAGCGCCATGAGCCATATGCAGGCCGCCGCAGATAGCGTTAACGGTGTAGCCAACCAAACTCTAAGTGCATCCCAAACCGCCCTGATGGAGAGTGATCGCGGACACCAGATTACAGCTGAAACTCAAGCGTCCATCGATCAGCTTAAACAGCGCATCTCGGGTGCTAGCAGGGTGATTCAGGAACTCGATAGCCAGAGCCAGAATGTGGCAACTGTCCTCAGTGTCATCCAACAGATTGCTGAGCAGACCAACCTCTTGGCACTCAACGCCGCGATAGAGGCGGCCCGTGCAGGCGAGCAAGGTAGAGGCTTTGCGGTCGTCGCGGATGAGGTGCGTGAGCTTGCGAAACGCACACACCAATCGACTGAGGAGATTCAAAAAATCATCGAAGCGCTTCAGGTTGATGCGAAGAACGCGGTGGGGGCTATGGATATGGCCCAGTCCTCAGCCGAGAGCAGCGTTGAGCAGGTTGAACGTGCTACCGAGGTGCTAGAGACCATCCGCCGAGAGGTTCAAGAGATAAATCAGACCAACCTGCAGGTGGTTGAGGCAGTCAATGCGCAGCTACATACAGTGGGCGAAGTCGAATCTCATGTTGGTGAAATTAGCGCTAGTGCCAATAACACGGTAGAGCGAGCTAACGATCTGGGCAGTGTTGCCGGTCAGCTACAGAGACTTTCTGATGAGTTGAAGGTACTTGTGGAGCAGTTTAAGCTTTAAGCTAGACCGGGGTGAAAACCAAGAGGCACGGCCGCTTCAGGCTTTTTCCCACAAGCCATGTGCCTATCATGGGAACCGCCGCACAGCGCTGGCGCTCCGCCTGGCTAGCGGGCTGACCTACTTATAGTCCGCCTTGTCCAGGCCGTACTTTTTCATCTTGTCGTAGAGCGTCTTGCGCGGCACATCCAGTGTCGCGAGCGTCTCTTTTATAGACCCTGCGTGGCGCTCAAGTTCATTCTGAATCAGCATCTTCTCAAAGTTCTCAACCCGCTGAGGCAGGCTCAGCTGCGCCGTTGATGGACTCTCGGCAGCGACAGTATCAAAGTCAAAATTACATGCCTCACCTAACAAAACGTAGCGCTCTGCTAAGTTACGCAGCTCACGCACGTTACCTGGCCAGTTGTGCAGCATAAGTGACTGCATACGCTCGCTCGGAAGTGGGGCGACCTCCCGTCCATATTGGCCTGAGGCGACTAGCGAGAAGTGTTTAAACAGTAGAGGAATATCGTCACGGCGTTCGCGAAGAGGTGGTATATCTAGGCGCACTACATTCAATCGGTAGTAGAGATCCTCACGGAAATCGCCCTCTTCAGCTAGCGCGCGTAGGTCGCTCTTACTGGCGGCAATTACGCGTATATCCAATGCTATCGATTGGTTAGAACCGAGCCGCTCAAGCGTTCGCTCCTCGAGAACGCGCAGCAGTTTGATCTGCATCGCCATCGACATACTCTCAATCTCGTCGAGGAAAAGCGTCCCACCATTGGCGTGCTCAAACTTGCCGATACGACGGCTCTTAGCATCGGTAAAGGCCCCCGCCTCATGGCCGAATAGCTCGCTCTCTATTAGGTTCTCCGGCACAGCACCGCAGTTAATCGCCACGAAGTTTGCTCCGCGCCGATTGGAGTTCTCGTGAATATAGCGCGCCAGCAGATCTTTACCTGAGCCGGTCTCAGCGTTAATCAGAATATCTGCTGGGGTGTCGGCAACACTGCGCACTAGACTACGTAGCGTTGCCATCGCCTGGGTTGCACCTATTAACCGTGGACCCGCCGCATTGTGTGTGGCGATCTCCTCTTTCAGAGCGCGGTTTTCAAGCGTCAGACGGCGCTTCTCCGTAGCGCGACGCACCACATCAAGAAGCAGATCTGACGGGAAGGGCTTCTCTATGAAATCGTAGGCACCGCTGCGGATAGCACTTACCGCCATGGAGATGTCGCCATGCCCTGTAATCAGGATAACCGGCAGCTCAGCATCACGCCGCTGTAGCTGATCGAGAA
Organism: Oceanospirillaceae bacterium; assembly: GCA_013373575.1. Taxonomy (GTDB): domain Bacteria; phylum Pseudomonadota; class Gammaproteobacteria; order Pseudomonadales; family Balneatricaceae; genus Marinobacterium_E. Next base: position 6,486 of record JABXHP010000287.1, read on the forward strand.
GCTCTAGACCACTCATACCTGGAAGGCTGATATCGGTTACCACCACACCGCACCAACCCTCGGGAAGCTGTTCAAGCAGTGAATCCGCCTGCCCGAAAGTTGCAACCTCATACCCCTCCAATTCAAGCGTTTGGGATGAAGAGTCCCGAATGTAGGGATCATCATCGATGAGGATGAGATTAGTCTTCGGACTCAGTCTATTCACGCCTGATCTACTCCTGTTAGCTGTGGCTCTTTTGTGGGAATGCGACGCAGCTTCAGTAAAAATTCGGCGCCACCTGCAGCGCCCGAGCGCAAGCTCAACTCACCCTGCAGTGATTGAACGATACGCTGCGAGATGGAGAGTCCCAACCCCAAACCAAGTCCCTGCGACTTGGTGGTAAAAAAGGGCTCAAACACCCTAGCTGCAACTTCGGGCGTCACACCGGGGCCAGTATCTTCGAAACCCATCACCAAGAGATCACCCTGATCCTCGTAGAGGTGAACTTGGATCTCTCTTTTGTCACTCTCACTCATCGCCTGTATGGCGTTGTTGAGCAGATTAACGACAACCTGTTCTAATCGCAGCTGATCGCCCTCTACCCAGTGCTTTTCGAGCTTCTCAGGCCAGCTAACGCTGACACCGGCCCTCTCTAGCTGACCGTAAAGAATAGACATTGCACCGTCACGTAGATTTCTCAAACAGACACGGCTAGTCTCCCCGTCCCGTTTGCGCGCAAACTCTTTGAGCGGGTGAAGAATTCTTGCCATACGTTCGGTGAGCGCTGCTATTGCACCGAGGTTACTCTGCGCTTTATCAGCCATATCGCGCTCAAGAAAACGTTGCGCATTATCGGCGTAGTTACGGATCGCTGTGAGTGGCTGATTCAGTTCATGGTTGATACCTGCAGACATCTGCCCCAGAACCGCTAATTTTGCCGCCTGCACCAACTCATTTTGAGTCTGATTGTGCTGTTCAACCTCTGAGCGCAAGCGCTGGTTCGCAGCCTGCAGATCCGCCGTACGCGAACGTACGCGCTCCTCTAGTTCTCCTTGAATCCGCTCGAGTTCTTGCAAATGACGGATACGCTCGGTGATATCAACAAGCGTCACGATGAGGTGATAGCGCCCCGCTAGCAGCATATTATTGAGCGTTAGCTCCACCGGGAATGGGTTGCCATCTGCAGCGACCGCATCAACCTCTAACCTCAGGTTCTGCTCACGCGTACTGATTTCGCGCATAATATATTGCTGCATGATGGTCTGGTCTTGCTCGGCTAGCAGCTTATAAAGAGGCTCGCCCATCATCTGCTCCGGCCGATAACCGAATAGCCGTTGCAGGACCGGATTGAAGTACTCAATGCGCCCCTCTGTATCGATAAGTGCCAAGCCAGCGTGTGTATTATTCAGGATACCCGTGATGCGGGCTTCGTTCTCTTGCCGCACCTGCTCCTCGCGCTGTTTGAAAAGTTCACGGTCGCGTAGATTTCGGCGGCGCTGCCAGGTTAGTGAGATGATCAATACGACCAGCAGAAAGATCACGGCAGAGAGTGCCTGCGCCAAAAACAGGCGCTCTTCCAGGGGTTTTAGACTCACCAACATTAGGATTTCGAGATCCGTGCCCGGAAGTTCACTGCTAATGGTAAAGTACTGGCGTGCCTCAACCTCTTGGAGCGTCTCATCAGTCAGGCTATTTCGGGTCAGTAGTGTAATGCGTTCCAACCCCTGAGGGTCTCTATTGCGTCGAACAATATCCAGAGACTCCAGCGGTTGATCGCCGTAACGCAAACTGTCCACAATTCTCTGCATCTGCTCGTTAGTCAAAGGCCTTAGCGTCTGGAACATCCACTCTGGCTCTGTACTAATGACCACCACACCGTCCTCGTCGGCAACTAGAATATCGGTATTGGGGTCACTCCAGCGCTCTTCGATCTGGTCCAGATCGATCTTTACCACCACAGCGCCCGTCTTGATATCGCCCTCCTCGATGGGAAAGCTAAAGTAGTAGCCGCGCTTCTTGGTGGTGCTACCTAGGGCGAAATAACGGCCCGCCTGGCCAGCCATTGCATCGGTAAAGTAGGGACGAAAACTGAAGTTACGCCCGACAAAGCTGGTCTCTTTTTGCCAATTACTCGCTGCGGTCGTGGTACCGTCAGCCGCCATTACGTATATGTCTAGCGCATGCACAAGCTCAGCTGCACGCTCTAGATAGGCGTTAGCCCGATTCACCAAGTCTTGAGAGGGCGCGGGGCTGACCACAGCTCGCAACAGGTCAGAGTTAGCCAGCAGTTGCGGCAAACTTTGGTAACGCTCCAGGCGCTGCTGCAAGCTGGCACGGTACTGTGCCAAATCGCTCTCAGCTTTCTGCTGCAGCTCTAGCAACACCTGCTGCCGAGTAATAAGACTGACATAGATAACCACCGCGGCGAAAAGGAACACGGTCACGACCAATAGTAAAGGTCTGTATGCTTTGGAAGAGGAGGATATTGGCGTCATTGCTACACTCAGAGTATCTGAACATGATTCTTTCTCAGTCAGATGCAGCATGCAAGCCTAAGTTCATCGGCTTTATGCTAACAACCTCTAAATGAGTGGTTTATACTGCGCCCACTCTACATAAAGGATGCCGCTTGTGTCACAGAATCTGCACGCCAACCTCGAGCTACTGGTTAAATCTGGCCACGCTGGGATGCTTGGGTCACTCCAGCATGGACTTGAAAAAGAGGGCCTGAGAGTTGATGCCAAAGGTCAGATTGCACAGACCGACCATCCGGCCAGCCTTGGCTCCACGCTGACCCATCAACAGATAACGACTGACTACTCCGAGGCGCTCTTGGAGTTCATTACACCAGTGCACTCCGATATCGATGCCATGCTGGATGAGCTCAAAGCGCTGCATCAGTTTAGCTATGAAAACCTTGGCGCTGAGGAGCTATGGAACGCGAGTATGCCGTGCCACATCCCCTCCGAAGAGGCGATTCGAATAGCGGAGTATGGCACCTCAAACATTGGCCAGCTCAAGCATATCTATCGAGTTGGATTGCAGTATCGCTACGGCAAAATGATGCAGTGTATCGCTGGGATCCACTACAACTTCTCGCTACCCGAGACATTCTGGCCAGTCTGGCGCGACCTAAAAGGTAGCAGCTTGAGCGAGAAACACTTAGCGAGTGCCAGTTACTTCGCGCTGATTCGCAATTTTCGCCGCACCTCTTGGCTTCTGCTCTACCTTTTCGGCGCATCACCCGCGCTGGGTAAGGACTTTATGCAAGGGAGCCAACATCAGTTGCAAGAGTTTGATAAGGACTCCCTCTACCTTCCCTATGCAACATCGCTGCGTATGTCAGATTTAGGCTACTCAAACCGCGCGCAGGAGGGGCTAAATGTCTGCTTTAACCAGCTTTCGACTTACGCTACCTCGCTACAGCAAGCTATCAACACTGTTCACCCACCGTACAAAGCCCTGGGTATACAGGTGGATGGACATTACCGTCAGTTGAATGCCAATGTGTTACAGATCGAAAATGAGTACTACTCAGACGTGCGTCCCAAGCGCGTAACGCTGAGTGGTGAAAAGCCGGTTCATTCACTGATAGATCGAGGCGTGCAGTACATCGAGGTGCGCAACACCGATATCAACCCGCTATTGCCTGTCGGCATAGATGCAGAGCAAGCACGCTTCCTTGATGCCTATCTGCTCAGTTGCCTCTTTGGGTCAGACAACCACCTCAGTGATCGTGAGTGCTCATTGCTAAACCTCAATAAGAGCATCATCGTGAAAGAGGGTCGCAAACCCGGCCTGCGCATGAATCTGCTGGATGGCGAAACTTCGCGCGAGCAGCTCGGCACGGAGATCCTCGATCAGGTAGCCGCCGTCGCGCAGGTACTCGATGAGGTACACAACACTCAAGATTACAGCCAGGCGGTGGAGCGCCAGCGCGAGAAACTGGCTGACCCAGAAGTGACACCCTCAGCACAAATATTGTCGCAGATGCGTAGCAGCACCTTAAACTATCAGGATTGGGTACTGCAAAAGAGCCGCGAACAGAGGGAGTTACTCAACCGAACACCTCTGAACCAAGCAAAACGTGACGCTTTTTCGCATGCCGCTAGCGACTCTCTGGAACAACAGAGGGCTCTTGAGTCAGAGCCACAAGAGCCATTCGATCAGTTCCTGGAGCACTATCTAGCAAGTTAGCTAGAAATAGATACCGGTTACTGAATAACGAAGCTGGTGAAGAAGAGATCGGCCGCCTGAGGTTTGCCGGTCTCAGCAATCATCGCTTTTTGCACTACCTCAAGCGCTTTACCAGCCAGCGTCTGTTGCGCAGCCACCCCTTTCACATCAACTTCAGTCTGCTCGGCAAATAGAAAGAGTAGATCGTTACGAATCTGGGATGAGTGGGCATTAATGTGATGGTGTGCCTCGCTGGCGTCAACCTGAATAGTCACCTCCGCTTTGAGGAACCGCAGCTTATCGCCACCATCAAAATTCGTTACAAAGGGCTTTAGCTCGATGTATCCGACGTAGTCTTCGGCACCCTCTTCAGCCCCCCAAGCTGGGCTGATAATAAATAGCGATAGGATCCACACCCTTAGCCAAGTCATCTTTAGCTCCCTCTTAAAAGTCATTGTCCCAAGTATATAACGAAACCACCGTGAATATTTTACGACATTTTCTTAGTTAGCTTGGCAAAGCTTTGCATACAGAGATAGACTGGGGGCAGAAAAAGGAGAACCTCTATGCTGGAAAATTGCCAAACTGCGCAGGAGCGCTGGGGGGGCGTCAGTGAAATCATTGACGCATGGTTGAGTGAACGCCAGGCATTGATCAGTGCGTTCGTTGCATTGCCGTCAGCGAATATCAATGATGAGCTCAACAGCCGCTTAAGTATGTTCTGTGACCTGTTAATGGATTACCTCTCTTCTGGTCATTTCGAGGTATACGAGCAACTGCTGCTGGAGGGCAAAGCCTTCGCTGACGGGTCTGCTGAAGCCGGGGAGAAAATCCTGCCGCAGATTCAACCATCCACTGATATTGCTCTGGACTTCAATGATGACTTCCAGGGATTTGATAACCCATCGGTCAGTGAAATTCGTGATTTCAGCACTCGCCTGTCTCAACTTGGTGAATCACTGGAGGAGCGCTTCAACTTGGAAGATAAGATGATCGCCGTACTGCACGACTCCCATCGTGAGCAGGTACCTGCGGAGTCTTGATGCGAACTCGGTTAGCCGGTGCTCTGCTGAGCCTGTCCCTGCTGACAGCCTGCAGTGACGCACCGGGGCCTACACAGACACTCGAAACAACTGTTCGCGGAGCCAACGCAGCTGCAGTCTCACCTGATGGCTACTTTGGTCTTGTCGCCGCTGTCGATCACGGTGGCTCACTGTGGGACCTCCGCTCAGGTGAGCGCCTATTTGATTGGAACCACCAACAAGGTAGTTACACCACGCTGAACCACACCAGCTTTTCACCGGATAACCTCTTCGCGCTCACTGCCAGTCCTTTTGACATCGTCCTCTGGAGCACTCAGACAGGTGAGCCACAGTGGTACTGGAAGACACCTGACGAAATACTCGACGTCGATCTCGTAGGGAGCGGTGAGTTCGCCCTGCTTGGTCTGGCGAATGCTGAGGCTGTCATTTTTGATATTCAAAATGGCGGCGTCCTAAGACGCCTGTATCACCCCGCCAGTGTGAGAAGCGTTGCGGTAAACTCTGATGGCGAATTGGCGCTAACGGGTGCCGATGACTATATCGCGCGTATCTGGGATACCGGCAGCCAGACAGTTCTATTCGAGCGCCCGTTCAATAATCTGATTGATACTGTCGCCCTAGCACCAAATGAAGTCTACGCTTTCAGTGCCGAAACTCTGGGGAGTGCTCAGATCTGGGATATCACTACCGGAGAGCTGATTCACAGCCTCAGCGGCGACGAGTGGTACTGGCCAAAACGTAT
>JABXHP010000070.1 GCA_013373575.1 Oceanospirillaceae bacterium
AGGGTCTATGCCGGCTACAAGCGCCCTAAAGCCTTCGATACCAATATGGCGGTTATTGGCGCAGGCGCCGGTGGACTTGTAAGTGCCTATATTGCGGCGGCGGTGAAGGCTCGTGTGACACTGATTGAGGGCGCAGAGATGGGTGGTGACTGTCTCAACCGTGGTTGTGTACCGAGCAAAGCGCTGATTCGGGCAGCCGGTGTCACTAAAACCCTCGAGAGTGCTGAAAAATTCGGCATACACGTTCGCGCCGAGGTCGACTTTGCGGCAGTAATGCGTTGGGTGCGAGGAGTTATCAGTGATGTGGCTCCGCATGACAGTGTAGAGCGGTATACCGGCCTGGGTGTCGACTGTGTTCGCGGCTGGGCGCGATTTGTAGATCCCTGGACGCTTGAGATAGAGGGCGACGGAGGACGCACGCGGCTTACGGCTGAGAATATTGTCCTTGCAACAGGCGCCAAACCGCGCCAATTGCTGATCGAAGGTCTAGCAGATGAGCTAACGCTGACGAGCGACACCCTCTGGGATTACCTAAGTTCCCTCGCGAGTGCGCCGGCGCACCTCGTGATTATGGGCTCTGGACCTGTAGCTATTGAGTTGGCCCAGGCTCTAAATCGATTAGGGGTGGGGATCACACTTTTGGTGCGGGGTAACCAGATCCTCAAACGGGAGTCGCAAGAGGCGGCGAAACTTGTTGAGAAGCAGCTGTTGGCTGAGGGTGTATCTCTGCTGTTTGATGCTCAGATAATAACGGCCTCATCGCTGAAGGAGAGCGCTACACTGCAGATTAAGCACAGTCAGGGGGAGAGTTCGGTTGACGCTGATCGACTGCTGTTTGCGCTTGGTCGAGAGGCAAGCTTAGCGGGTCTTGGTTTAGAGAGCTTGGGGGTTGATACATCTGAGGTGCGTTTAAGCGCTTACCTGCAGAGCCACTTTCCCCATATCTATGCTGTGGGGGACCTTGCTGGTCCGCATCAATTCACCCATGCTGCCGCTCATCAAGCTTGGTATGCGAGTGTTAATGCGCTGTTCGGTCAGTTCAAAAGCTTCAAAGTGGACTACTCTTTGATACCCCGAGTGACCTTCTCTGATCCACAGATTGCAGCTGTTGGGCTGAGTCCGGCAGAGGCAAGAGCTGCCAACTTGGATTATGAGGTGACCCGCTTTGAGCTAGCCGAGCTCGACCGTGCTATTGCTGAGGGCGAAGCATCTGGATTTATTGAGGTTCTAACACCCAAGGGTAGCGATAAGATACTCGGTGTTAGCATCGCTGCGCCTGAGGCCGGTGAACTTATCGGTATCTTCTGTGTGTCGATGCGACACAAACTGGGGCTCAACAAGTTACTTAGCGTAGTACACGCTTACCCCACGATGAATGAGGCGAGCAAATATGTGGCGGGCGTCTGGAAACGGACGCATCAGCCTGAGAGGCTCTTAAGGCTGACGCGTTGGTGGTTTAACCGACGTTTAAAGCCCTGAGCGGAATGGCAAGGTAAGGAGTTTTGGCAGGGGGACGGCAGCTTTGTTGGGTGTACGCGTAATTCCAAAGGTGATACCCAGCTGGCCATCCTTCGAATCTTCGGTGTAAGTGCCAAATAGCTTATCCCATATCGCCAAGTTAAAGCCGTAGTTAGAGTTCGCCTCCTCTATGCGCCATGAGTGGTGCACGCGATGCATGTCCGGCGTTACAAAGAGGGTTCTGATGATAGTATCAAGGCGCTTAGGTAAGCGGATATTTGAGTGCGTAATCATAGCGCAGCCGTTCAGGATGACCTCGAACAGCAGCACTGCTACCGCAGGGAATCCAAACAGCAGTATCAGCCCAGCTTTGATACACATCGACAGCAGTACCTCGATGGGGTGAAACCGAAGACCGGTTGTTAGGTCAAAGTCCAGATCAGCATGATGCACGCGGTGGAGTCTCCACAAGAGGGGTACTTTGTGAAAGAGCAGGTGCTGATACCAGATAAAAAAATCCAGAAGAACAACAGAGGCGAGGACAACCCACCAAGCGGAGCCTATGTCGAGCCAGTGCACTAAACCAATGTTATGGCTCTCTGCCCACACCGCGGTACCAACGGCAGCTGCTGGGAAGAGCAGACGCACAACTAGCGTATTAACCACCACGAGTCCTAAGTTGTTGAGCCAGCGTACACCCTTCGAGACGCTCAAACTGCGGCGCGGGCTTACAATCTCCCACAGTGCCATAACTGCAAAGATGGAAACAAAAGCGCTAAGGCGCAGCGTAGATTCTATTTCAAGTAACTGGTTCATAACCTAAAGATACGTAATAGCCACAAAGATGATCAATAAAAAAAACGGCGCTCGAGGCGCCGTTTCATGCATACACTGTTAGCTTATGGCTTAACAGTAGTCAGACCCAGGTTTTCCCAGTTCTGCATACCACCGCGGTACCACTTGATCTTCTCAGCTGGGTAGCCGAAGTCCAACAGTGACTTGATGTTTGTTGGAGACTGGCCACACCACATGCCGTTACAGTACAGAACCAGAGTTTTGGCAGCGCCGAACTTCCAAAGGCCATCAAACTCCTCCGCACCGAACTGCTCAGTGAAGATGTCACCAATAGAGATTGGGTCAGCACCTTTGCCGGTGTTGAGTGATGTCCAAGGTAGGTTAACTGCGCCAGGAATCATGCCACGCTCAGCCCAATCAGGTGTACGCGAATCGATAACCAAGATTGAATCATCGCCTTTGGACATACGATCTAGGTAATCAAGCATCTCTACTTCACCAATTGTCTCAACACCCTCTGCCAGTTTCATAGGTTGAATACAGAACGGTGGACATGGGCGTGAAGTGAGTGCAAAGCTCGGGTTCACGGTGTTTTGGTTATCAGCGTTACGCTCGATAGTTACTGCAGCGCCGTTGTGCATAACCTCAACGCTCATCAGACTGCCCGTGATACCAACCGGCTTATCTTCAGCTGTTGCGAATGTTGTGAAGCTCGTTGCAGCAACGCCAATTAGGCCGGCAATAAGAGTTTTACGATTCATCGTTGTTCATCCTCGTTGTTTTTTTTGTTTTCAGTTAGGTTGGGTACATGGAACACTGAATGTGACTTTTTAGTCGCACTCAGGTTCAGGTTCGCCGTCCGGGACGCAGAGTGAGCCGTCGTCACAGTAGATCGACT
>JABXHP010000051.1 GCA_013373575.1 Oceanospirillaceae bacterium
ATAAAGTTCTCATACCCCTCGATCCCCAGTCCAGAACGGCCTAGAGCACTGACTACGCCGGTTGTAATAGTTTGCCCAAGACCAAAGGGGTTGCCTATGGCGACCACAAAATCCCCTACACGCACCTCATCGGAATCACGCAGATCAAGTTGCGTTAACGATTGAGCATCAATATCGAGCACAGCGATATCCACTTCGGGATCAGCGCCAACCAGAGTCGCCTCATAGCTGCGCCCGTCAGTTAAAGATATCTGAATTTCATCAGCGCCTTTAATGACGTGGAAGTTAGTGATGATGGTCCCCGCTGCTGCATCCACTATGACACCTGAGCCGGCAGAGTTCTGTGCGCGCCGCTGCTGTGGCTGCATCTGCTGACGCGGCAGGTTGAAGAAACGTTGGAAGAAGGGGTCGTTTAATAGGGGGTTAACACCAACTCGGCGCGTCGAGAAGGTCGCGATATTGACAACAGCAGGGTTGACCCGCTCCAACATAGGCGCGAGCGTCGGTAGCTCCCTACCCTGGGAATCGGAGATAGGCAGAGCAGCTTGAGCTGTGACGGCCAGTAGCGCGAGTGTAAATGCAACCAAAGCACGTTTGAACATAACTACACCTCCATAGTTAGCGTTAGTACGAAGGTTGGGCGGCTCTCCGATTTTTTCAAGCCTAAGATAGGAGAAATCTGCGCCGGTGAGCTTAGAGCCCTGAGGCGAGTTTAATAATTTGACGGCGTAACGGGCTAAGTGCACCGCCAACCCCGAGCATGAGGTTTCGAGCAAGTTTAAGTGGAGGCTTTGTGTTGCTAAAACCCTGGTAGAAGGCATCCATCGCCTGAACCATAAGCAGATTCGCGTTCCTTCGGCGCTTCTCGTAGGCTGCGAGCGGCGCTGTGGCATCGATACGTTGCCCCTGACTCAAAGCTTCGCTTAACGCTTCAATGAGTGCCTTCACATCCTGGAAACCGAGGTTAACCCCCTGTCCTGCAAGCGGGTTGATCTGGTGCGCGGCATCCCCAGCTAACACAACGCCCTGTTTATAGTAGCGTTGCGCATGCAAGCGTCGCAGAGGGAAGGCGCCGCGCGCATCGATGGATCGGAGTTTACCCAAACGCTGTGGGAAGTGTTGATAGAGCTGAGCTTGCAGCTCTGCATCGCTAAGTTGCAGCAGAGCGTCGATCTTTGCGGGCGTGTCGTACCAGACCAAGGAAGCGTGATTACCCGGCAGTGGTAACAGAGCGTGTGGCCCAGAGGGGGTGAACTGCTGCCAAGTGATATCCTGCTGGGGCTCATCCGTAGTTACGTTTATGACCATCGCTCTCTGCGCGTAATCCCACTGGTGCACACCAAGGGCCGCGGCTGAGCGTACCAGCGAGTTGCCGCCGTCGGCAGCTACGAGTAGACGCGCAACTAAGCTCTCACCTGACCCAAGCTCCACCATACTCGCGCCCGGTGAGTAGTCCACTGCGCTTACTGTTTGTGTAATCAGATCGACCGAAGTCTGTTGCAACTCCTCGATAAGCGCCCGCTGAATAAGGCGATTTTCGACGATATAGCCAAGCTGCTCCAACCCCAACTCATCAGAGTCAAACTCGGTAGCCAAATGCTTAGCTAGCTGACCCGACAGACCAGCGGCATCTTCATCGAGCTCCCACACGCGCATGCGCCTGTAGGGACAGGCGCGCCAGCTAAGAATTGTGCGCCAAACGCCAAGGCTTTCCAGTAGTTCAATAGAGGCTGGGCTAAGAGCAGAGACACGCAGGTCAAGCGGCTGCTCTGGGTCAAACGCCTCTGGCAACTGATTTTCGACCAGAGCCACGCGCTGACCTGTATGAGCAAGACCCAATGCGATGGCGGCACCTACCATGCCGCCACCAACAACAACTAAATCGTACTGCTCGGCCATTAGGCAGTGAGTAATTCCAGACCACCGAGGTAGGGGCGCAGCACCTCAGGTACGCGCACACTGCCGTCAGCGTTCTGGTAGTTCTCTAGGACAGCAACCAGAGTGCGCCCGACCGCTAGTCCAGAGCCGTTCAGCGTATGTACCAGTTCAGGCTTCCCTGTTTCAGGGTTACGCCAGCGAGCCATCATGCGACGTGCTTGGTAGTCTGTCATATTGGAGACAGAGGAGATCTCGCGGTACTTCTGCTGTCCTGGCAGCCAAACCTCGATATCGTAGGTTTTTGCTGAGGAGAAACCGAGGTCACCACCGCAGAGATTAACCACACGGTACGGCAGCTCCAGTTTCTGCAGAATTGCTTCGGCATGACCAACCATATCCTCCAGCGCCTGCCACGAGGTATCGGGAGCGACAACCTGCACCATCTCAACTTTCTCAAATTGATGCTGGCGAATCATGCCGCGCGTGTCACGACCAGCCGAACCTGCTTCGGAGCGGAAACAGGGGCTGTGACAGGCGTACTTCATTGGCAGCTTTTCAGCATCAACAATGGCATCGCGCACAACGTTGGTAACTGGCACCTCGGCTGTTGGGATGAGGTAGTAGTGACGCTCTCCAAATGGCACCTTAAACAGGTCCTCTTCAAACTTTGGCAGCTGACCTGTGCCTACGAGAGACTCCGAGTTAACCATGAAGGGCACGTTGATTTCTGTGTAGCCGTGCTCGTCACACTGGGTATCCAGCATGAACTGCGCCAACGCGCGGTGCAACTTAGCCATCTGACCGCTCATTACTGCAAAACGCGAACCGGTCAATTTAGCGGCTGTTTCAAAATCAAGGCCGCCGAGCCCTTCACCGAGACTCACATGGTCCTGAGGTTGAAAATCAAATTCGGCGGGTGTACCCCAGCGGCGCACTTCGACGTTGTCATCTTCATCAGCACCGGCCGGAACCGACTCATTCGGCAAGTTTGGCGTGCTCAGCAAGATCTCATCGAGTTTCACCTGCAGTGTGTTGAGCTGATCCTTGGCAGCGTCCAACTGTTCACCGAGCGCGCCCACCTCGGCTAGCAGCGGTGCAATATCTTCACCCGATGCTTTAGCTTTACCGATCGACTTAGAGCGGGTGTTGCGCTCCTGCTGCAGGCGTTCAGTGTCCACCTGAACCTGCTTGCGCTCCGCTTCCAGCGCGTTGTAGACGTCAAGTGGAAAGTCGTAACCCTTCTTTTTCAGAAGATCAGCAATCTCTTGTGGATTATCACGGACAAGGCGTGGGTCTAACATCGGTAAAAAACTTCCTTAAAAACAGATTCAGAGCAAACGGGTAAGGCCCACCGCAAGGGCGAGTGCCGCAATGCACAAAATGACGCTCAATAGTACATAAAAGATGGCAGCGATAACATGACCTTCGTGGATCAGAGTCACTGTTTCGAGTGAAAAAGTGGAGAAAGTGGTAAAGGCACCGAGGAAACCGGTCATGAGCAGCGGCCGCATCTCCGGCGGCAGTTTGGCCTTCTCTAAAACAAGAACAAATATGACACCCATAAGAAAGGAGCCCAACAGGTTGGCACTCAGGGTACCCCAGGGCAGTTTAGCGTCGCCCGAGTTTAGCCAACCACTAACCCAGTAGCGCGCCACAGCACCCAACGCACCTCCTATTGCCACACTAACGAGGTGTATCAATGTGGTTTACCTCCCTTGTAGCGCTTCACAGGGCTCGCCTCATCCGCCTGACGCAAGCGCTCCTGCTTCTCCCGCAGTTTGATCTCTAACCCACGGTTCTCAGGTTCGTAGTAGCGTCGTTCACTGATCGCTTCTGGCAGATAGTTCTCGCCAGCGGCATAGGCGTTGGGCTCATCATGGGCATAACGATACTCCGCACCCATACCCTGCTCACGCATCAACTTTGTCGGCGCATTACGCAGATGCAGCGGCACCTCGTAACTCGGATCGGCGGCCACATCAGCACGACACTGGTTGTATGCGCGGTAGAGCGCGTTACTTTTTGGCGCCATTGCACAGTAGACCGCTGCTTGCGCGATAGCGCGCTCACCCTCAGCCGGCCCCACGCGTTCAAAGGCGTCCCAGGCGGCCAGCGCGACTTGCATCGCTCTTGGATCAGCGTTGCCGATATCCTCTGATGCGATAGCGACTAGGCGTCGCACGATGTAAAGGGGGTCACAGCCCGCGTCTAGCATGCGGCAGCACCAGTAGAGTGCGCCATCTGCGCTTGAGCCGCGCACCGATTTATGAAAAGCGGATATTTGGTCATAGAAGAGATCCCCGCCCTTGTCGTAGCGCCGCGCTCCTGCCCCCAGAACCTCGGTGAGTGCAGCGCTGCGGACAACTTCGCTGTCACCCTCCACCTCAGCGAGATCTGCGGCTATCTCAAGAAGGTTAAGTGCTCGCCGGCCATCGCCATCTGCAGTGCGAGCAAGTAGCTCGAGCAGCCCCTCTTCAAACACCAGATTACGCGCTCCCAAACCGCGCTCGGGGTCATGCAGCGCCTGTTTAATCATCCTTAACAGTGCGCTCTCGTTTAGCGCTCGTAGAGGATAGACGCGCGCGCGTGAGAGCAGTGCGTTGTTGAGCTCAAAAGAGGGGTTTTCAGTGGTAGCACCGATGAAGATAAGCGTCCCCTCCTCCACGACCGGAAGAAAAGCATCCTGCTGCGCTTTGTTAAAGCGGTGAACTTCGTCGACGAAGAGGATCGATTTTCGTCCGCCCTGAAGACGGTTGTGGCGGCCACGCTCTACTGCCGCACGCACCTCTTTCACACCATCCATCACCGCTGAAATAGAGATAAAGTCAGCATCAACATATTCGGCAATGAGACGCGCCAGTGTCGTTTTACCGACCCCAGGAGGGCCCCAGAGAATCAATGAGTGGATATTACCGGCTTCAAGCTGACGCCTCAGCGGCTTGCCCTCGCCAAAAAGGTGATCTTGCCCAAGATAGTGCTCTAGCGAACGGGGTCGCATTTTCGATGCGAGCGGCTCAAACCCTTGAGGGCCATCATCGAAGAGGTCCATCAGTCGACGTTTGCCTCAATCAGATCGGTTCCCGGCGGCGGTTCAAAAGTGAAACGTTGCGGATCAATCTGCGGCGGAAAACTTAAATTTTGCAACATAATTAACGACCGCTGACCCAGACTGTCCTCGATCAGAATCTCACTCAGGGCTCGGCTGTCAAAAAGCATTCGCAGGCGCTCAAATTCAGCACTCTCGCTCTCCTTAGGACGCAACTCAAACAGTAGATCGCTACCTGCCGCCTCAATCTGACTGATGATGAAGCGCTGCTCTAATTCCGCTTGGCTCGCACCGAGCACACTAGCGGGGGTAAAGGCGTACTCCTGGTTGAGCGAACGTCGTGTCGCCTGCTCTAGATCGGGATCATATATCCAGAGGTTATCACCATCCCCCACAATTAGCTGCTCGAAGGGCTCGGTGGTCTCCCAACGCACTTTATCAGGATGCTCTATCCACATGCGCCCTCTGCTTAACTCCTCGCGCGAGCTACCGTCGCCCAGCGTATACTGCTGAAACTCAGCGCTGAAACGCTGGTGTGCATTGAGCTTTTCAGCTAACAGCTGTGCCGCACTCTGAGCCAACACTTCGCTACTCAGGAGTCCGAAAACCAATATCGCTAGGTAGTTGCGCATCATTAATCCCTCGGCGGCGGAGGTGCCAGCACCTCGCGCTGCCCATTCGAGCCCGCTTCAGTCACCACGCCTGCTGCTTCCATCGTCTCGATCATACGTGCAGCACGGTTATAACCAATTTTAAGTTTACGTTGCACCGATGAGATTGATGCTTTACGAGACTCGGTCACGAAAGCCACTGCCTCATCATAGAGTGGATCGGCTTCATCATCGAACAGGCCTGCCCCACCACCGCCACTAGCGGCATCGCCGCCACCTTCATTAAGAATCGCATCAATAAATACCGGCTCACCCATTGCCTTCCACGCCTCAACAACGCGGTGCACTTCGTCGTCTCCGACAAAGGCGCCATGCACGCGATTCGGTACCGAAGTGCCGGCTGGTAGATAGAGCATGTCGCCATTCCCCAAAAGGTTCTCGGCACCTGCTTGGTCAAGAATCGTGCGCGAGTCGATTTTAGAGGAGACTTGGAACGCTATACGTGTCGGCACGTTCGCTTTGATCAGACCGGTAATAACATCGACAGAGGGTCGCTGGGTGGCCAATATAAGGTGGATACCTGCCGCACGTGCCTTCTGTGCAATACGTGCAATGAGCTCCTCAACCTTCTTACCAACAATCATCATCATGTCAGCAAACTCGTCGATGACCACCACGATATAGGGCAGTGTCTCTAACTCTGGGGCAGGCTCGGAGGGGGGGAGTCCTAACTCGATTGGATTCCAAAGTGGATCTCTAAGCGGCGTACCTGCCGCCGCAGCTTCGTTCACCTTATCGTTGTAACCGGCAATATTACGCACACCCACTTTCGCCATAAGACGGTAGCGTCGCTCCATCTCAGCCACACACCAACGCAAACCACCAGCAGCCTCTTTCATGTCAGTGATAACGGGTGTGAGTAGGTGCGGTATTCCGTCATAAATAGAGAGTTCTAGCATTTTCGGATCAACAAGCATCAAACGCACCTGCTCCGGTGTCGCTTTGTAGAGCAGACTCAAGAGCATCGCGTTAACACCAACCGACTTACCTGAACCGGTCGTACCCGCAACCAACAAGTGCGGCATCTTCGCTAGGTTGGCAACTACTGGATTCCCAGCAATATCATTACCCAGAGCGAGCGTCAGCTTGGATGCAGCGTCCAGATAGGACCTAGAGTTTAGAACCTCAGAGAGGCGAACCATTTGACGTGAGTGGTTGGGTATCTCAATACCCACAACCGATTTTCCAGGAATCACCTCAACCACGCGAACCGCAGCAACGGCCATAGAGCGTGCCAGGTCCCGGGCAAGATTAGAGATCTTACTCGCTTTCACACCGGGTGCAGGCTGAATCTCAAAGCGCGTAATTACCGGACCGGGATTGACCTCGACCACCTCAGCAACAACGCCAAAGTCGTTCAGCTTTTGCTCTAGCAGGCGGGAAAGCTGCTCTACCTCCTCCTCGGTGTAGCCCTGATCTGTCTGTAGTTCAGGCGGGTCAAGCAGCTCCAGGCTTGGCAGCTTCATCTTTGGAGCTGTAGCAGGCTTTGCATCCGCTTCGTCATCACTCGCCAGCGGTTTGTGCGTTTGCGAAAGCGGTACGATCTTCACATTGCGCTTGGACTCACTCGGCGTTGGCGGCTTCTCCCAAGGTGGCAGCTCATCAGCGCCATCCATATCAACCCCTAGCTCCTCAGCTGAGGCTATTTTTTGGGGTTGTGGCTTCGTCTGCTGGGCCGGCACATCCAATTGCGGTTCAACCCTCTCAGCTTTCTCAACTTTCTCCTTAACCCGGCGCACCTCGACGGCTCTTTCAGTGCGCTTGGGTGCCGCCTCTGGCTTCACCACAGTGCCAGGGTTGGCTTTCACCCCTTTCACCTTCTCAACGACCCAGAAAATAGTGTTACCCAGGCGATCCAATACCGCTGCCCAGCTGGTGTCCAGATAGAGTGTCAGCCCGACTAACAGCGCAACCCAGAGAACCACCGTCGCCCCGATAAGATTGAGCCAATGCACAGAGAAATCGCCCAAGGCTTGCCCAGACAGGCCGCCTGCAGAGAACGGGAAGCCGAGCATCTCATTGGAGAAGTGCAGTGATGCCAAGGCTGACAACGTCAGTAGCATTAGTGTTGCACCGAAGAGACGCAGCAATATAAATGGGATCTGCTGCAGCGTCCCGAGTTGACGCCGGCGCAACCAACGCCAGGCTGGAATGATAATTAGTAGCGGCAGAACAAAAGCCGCAGCCCCTAACCAAGCGACGGTATAATCGGCGACCCAAGCCCCAATGTTGCCAACCCAGTTGCGCACCCTTGGCTGGTAGGCGTAGTGCGACCAACCGGGATCCCGCGGATCGTAACTCAATAGTGCCAATAACAGCAGGAGGTTCGCCCCAATCGCCATAACCAAGAAAGATTCCCGTGCAATACGGCTGAGCTGCTGAGCAAATGAGAGTGATGATTGATTATCTTGAGTACTCAACGAGTATCCCTATATGCCTAACTCGAGATATTGCCCTGCAAAATAGCATAAACAGCCGGTCGAGGTCTTGCCCCAAATTCACTCTGCATAGCAATTGACACAGGGGTTGAATTGGGGATGACTGAGCCCCACACTATTAACAAGATAAACCTGATATCAACCTCCCTTATTACGAGTCCCCTAATATGAGTGAAGTACAACACCACCGTCTGATAATCCTCGGCTCAGGCCCCGCCGGCTATACGGCAGCGGTTTATGCAGCGCGTGCAAACCTCAAACCTATTGTTATTACTGGCATGCAAGCTGGTGGACAGTTGACCACTACAACTGACGTCGATAACTGGCCGGGCGATGTAGATGGCGTACAGGGCCCGGAGTTGATGCAGCGTATGCAGGCCCACGCAGAGCGTTTTGATACGCAGGTGGTATTTGACCATATCCACACCGCAGAACTTCAGAGCCGACCTTTCCGCCTAGTTGGCGATATGGGCGAATACACCTGCGATGCGCTTATTATCTGTACTGGCGCGTCCGCCCAATACCTTGGCCTGGATTCTGAAGAGGCCTTTAAAGGTAAGGGAGTAAGTGCTTGCGCGACCTGTGATGGTTTCTTCTACCGCAACCAGAAAGTGGTTGTGGTGGGTGGTGGCAACACCGCTGTTGAAGAGGCTCTTTACCTCTCAAATATCGCTGCAGAAGTCACGCTGGTGCACCGTCGAGATTCGCTGAGATCGGAAAAGATCCTGCAAGATAAGCTGTTTGAACGCGCTGAGAGCGGCAATGTGAAACTCGTCTGGAACCACCAGCTAGATGAGGTACTTGGCGATGCAAGTGGTGTAACCGGCATTCGCGTTAAGAGCACTGAGACGGGCGAAACCCAGGAGCTTGATGCTCAGGGTGTGTTTATCGCCATCGGTCACAAGCCAAATACAGAACTCTTCAATGGCCAGCTCGATATGGAGAATGGCTATCTGAAGATTCACTCGGGTACCAGCGGCAACGCGACGCAGACGAACATCGAGGGCGTTTTCGCCGCGGGCGACGTCTGCGATCACATCTACCGCCAAGCGATCACCTCGGCTGGCTTCGGCTGCATGGCTGCCCTCGACGCTGAACGCTACCTCGACTCTCTCGAGAAGTAATATGCTCCCATGGCTGGAACCGGGCACTCCCGCTTTCCCGCCCACCGGCTGGGCTCTCGATGAGCCCAACGGTCTACTGGCCGCTGGCGGCGAGCTCACTGCTGACTGGCTGATGGCGGCCTACCCTCAGGGTATCTTTCCGTGGTTTAACGAGGGCGAGCCGATACTCTGGTGGAGCCCCTCGCCCCGCTGCGTGCTCTACCCTGACCAGTTTCACCTTTCGAAATCGCTGCGCAAGCGTATACGCCAGTTGAAATACGAGATCCGTGTAGACACCAGCTTTCGCGAGGTAATGCAGGCTTGTGCAGCCCCAAGAGCCACTCAAGATGGAACCTGGATCAGCCCTGCATTTATTCAGGCGTATTCGCAGCTCGCCAAGCGCGGTGTCGCCCACAGTGTCGAGCTATGGGTCGACGATGAGCTTGTGGGCGGTCTTTACGGACTTGCACTTGGCAAGCTCTTTTTCGGCGAATCGATGTTCTCCAAAACTCCAGATGCTTCTAAAATTTGCCTCTATCATCTGGCTGAAATGCTACGTAAAGCGGACTATGCTGTAATTGATTGTCAGGTTTACAATCCTCACTTGCACTCGCTCGGTGCAACTGAGATTGAACGTTCAACCTTCAATCAACTACTTGTCGGCTGCCAGCAAGCAGCTACCGAGGATGTGTGGAAGCAGAAAGATTGGAGTCTCTAAGTGTCAACCCTGCAAACACTGAGGTTTTTCGCTACACCCGAGCACGATTGTAGCTACCTCCCAAAAGAGAGAGCTCGCACCCTATTTGTCGACCCTCAAGCTGAGGTGGATGCGGAGATATACGCGCAGCTAACCGATATGGGATTCCGCCGCAGTGGATCGCACATCTACCGCCCCCACTGCCTCGATTGTAATGCCTGTATCTCAGTACGCATTCCAGCATTTGAATTCAAGATGTCAAAATCGCAAAAACGGATCTGGAACAAGAACCGTGACCTGCAGGTCGAGACCATCGCCCCCAAAATGACCACTGAGATCTACGAACTCTACGACCGCTATATACGTGAGCGCCACTCTGACGGTGATATGCACCCGCCCTCACCCGCACAGTTCTCAGGATTTCTGGTCGAGAGTAATCAAGATACCCTATTCCACTTAATTCGCGATGCAGAGAGTACACTTGTTGCTGTCGCGGTGTCAGACAAACTGCAACAGGGTTCATCCGCGGTCTACACCTTCTATAATCCCGATGAGGAGGGGCGCAGCATTGGTACCTACGCCGTGCTGTGGCAACTGATGCAGTTGAAAGAGCATCGCGGTGGACATCTCTACTTAGGCTATTGGGTCAAACAGTGTCGCAAAATGAGCTACAAGGCGCGCTTCTATCCACTGGAGAGACTTGAGCAAGGTGTTTGGGTCCGCGTGGGCGACGACGAACGCAAGGAATCTCTCTAGTCATCATTCAAGTCGCTAGACATTGATCACAAAACAGACGATTTATTTCACATTAGCGCTCAATTAGTGCAAAATATGCCGCTTTCCGTGCTGGGGTGTCCTATCTGGCTCACATGAAAGCCCGCGTCCCGGCAGATGATAATCACCTAAGGTTGAGAGTGAATGGCTAAAGAAGAAGCTTTTGAGATGGAAGGAACGGTAGTTGATACCCTTCCAAACACCATGTTCCGTGTAGAACTGGAAAACGGTCACGTTGTGACTGCACACATCTCCGGCAAAATGCGCAAAAATTACATCCGTATTCTGACAGGCGACAAAGTTAAGGTCGAGTTGACACCGTACGACCTGAACAAAGGCCGCATCGTCTACCGCGCTCGCTAAGCCAAGACTCTAAAGAGGGTGGTCGCTTACGCGACCACCTCTTCTATCTCCAACGTCAACTCACCTTCGGCGTTGACTCGAATCTCAACATCGCCGCCCTGTTCAGCCAACTCACCAAACAAGATGAGCTCTGCAAGTGGCTTTTTAATCTTCTCCTGAATGAGACGACGCATCGGTCGCGCGCCCATCTTCTCGTCATAGCCGTGCTCCGCGAGCCAGTCACGCGCCTCTGCAGAGGCATGTATCATCACACGTTTCTCATCCAACTGAGCCTGCAACTCAGTTAGGAACTTGTCGACAACACCACGTACGATATCGAGTGAGAGAGGCTTGAACTGTACGACAGCGTCAAGACGGTTACGGAACTCTGGTGTAAAGAGACGCTTGAGCGCTTCCATGCCATCCGACGAGTGGTCCTGATTGGTGAAACCGATACTGGGTCGGCTCATCGCTTCGGCACCGGCGTTGGTGGTCATGACCAGAATTACGTTGCGGAAGTCCGCTTTGCGTCCGTTATTGTCAGTCAGTGTGCCGTTATCCATCACCTGCAGTAGCAGGTTGAACACCTCAGGATGCGCCTTCTCGATCTCGTCGAGTAGTAGCACGGCATGGGGATTCTTGGTCACAGCCTCAGTTAGCAAACCACCCTGATCGTAGCCAACATAGCCCGGAGGCGCACCGATCAGACGTGATACAGTGTGACGCTCCATATACTCAGACATATCAAAGCGGATCAGTTCAATACCCATGATGCGGGCTAGCTGTGCCGTCACTTCGGTCTTACCGACACCTGTTGGACCCGCGAAAAGGAAGCTACCCACTGGTTTATTCGGCTCTTTAAGCCCTGCACGCGACAGCTTGATAGCTGCAGAGAGGGTATCAATCGCCTCATCCTGCCCCAGAACCACCATTTTGAGACTGGAGTCGAGTTTACCCAACTGCTGCTTATCCGACGTGGAGACACTCTTCGGTGGAATCCGGGCAATTTTGGCGACAATCGCCTCAACCTGCTCCACACCAATAACGGCCACGCGATCCTCGGGCTTGAGCAGACGCTGATAGGCACCCGCCTCATCAATGACATCTATCGCCTTATCGGGCAGATGTTTTTCGTTGATGTAGCGCTCAGCCAACTCAGCCGCTGCACGCAGGGCTTCATCTTGGTAGCTAATTTCGTGGTGCTCTTCAAAGCGCGACTTGAGCCCCCGTAGAATCTGGTAGGTATCTTCGACACTCGGCTCCATTACATCCACTTTCTGGAAGCGGCGTGCTAAAGCGCGGTCCTTCTCGAATATTCCGCGGAACTCTTGGAAGGTGGTCGAGCCAATACAGCGTATCTGTCCAGAGCTCAACAGTGGCTTCAGCAAATTACTCGCATCCATCGATCCACCCGATGCAGCGCCCGCCCCGATGATGGTATGAATCTCATCGATAAAGAGGATCGAGTGAGGCTTCTTCTTAATCTCATTCAACAGCGCCTTGAGACGTTTCTCGAAGTCACCGCGATATTTGGTGCCAGCCAGCAAGGCGCCCAAATCGAGCGAGTAGACCACCGAATCAGCTATCACACTGGGTACCTGCTCCTCGACAATCAGCTTTGCCAGCCCTTCAGCGATCGCTGTTTTACCGACGCCAGCCTCGCCGACAAGCAAGGGATTATTCTTGCGACGCCGTGAGAGTATCTGGACTACACGCTCCACCTCAGAGTCACGACCCACGAGCGGATCGATCTGCCCTTCCGCCGCAAGCTGATTTAGGTTAACTGCATACTGTTTGAGCGGGCTTGAGGCGTCGTTAGCAGACTCTTCATTGGCCTCAGCTGTCTCATCGGCACGCTGTTCACTCTCTTGCGTCTCAGCGACACCGTGAGAGATGAAGTTGACAACATCGAGGCGCTCTACTCCCTGCATCTGCAGAACATACACGGCGTGACTCTCTTTCTCACTGAAGATAGCCACTAGTACGTTAGCGCCAGAGACTTCAGTTTTGCCAGACGATTGAACATGGAACACGGCTCGCTGCAAAACTCGCTGGAACCCTAGCGTGGGCTGCGTCTCTGCCTCGGGGACGTTTTCCGGCAACAGTGGCGTTGTCTCCTCAACAAAACGCTTCAGCTGCTCGCGAAGCCGCTCGAAGTCGACTCCACAGGCATGCAAAACTTCAGCGGCCTGACGGTTATCGAGTAGCGCCAACAACAGGTGTTCGACCGTCATAAACTCATGCCGACGATGCAAAGCATCGCGGAACGCACTGCTGAGGGTCTCTTCTAACTCACGGTTCAACATATTTCGCCCCTTACACCTTCTCTACTTCGCAGAGCAATGGGTGCTTGTTCTGTCGTGAAAACTGATTAACTTGTGTCGCCTTGGTCTCAGCCACGTCGCGGCTGTAGATACCACATACGCCTTTACCTTGTTGATGCACCGCCAGCATTACCTGGGTCGCTTTCTCCTCATTCATCGCGAAGAAGGTCATCAACACCTCAACAACAAATTCCATCGGTGTGTAGTCGTCGTTCATTAGAACTACACGGTACATCGGTGGACGCTTGAGATCGGGCTTAGCCTCGGCAACTGTTGTTATCGGGCTGTATTCCTGATCGCCACCATCCTGTTGGTTAGTATTCGTGTTGCGTTCTATCATGCCGAAAAGTTCATCTTATGCCGTTAAATGTTGTACATCTGCGAAGCGTTCAGTGTAATTCCTCGGCTCTCGCTATTCAGTATAGATGGAGATTTCTGTAGCGCTATGCAAGCCCCTGATGCAAAATTCTCACGTCGTGAAAGATCTTCGGGCATCTCAGGCGCATCAAAACCACTCCGCCCTCGACCCGCCACTCCAACGATCTCTGCAACTCTCACCTTAACCCTTGATTCCTATCTTTATTTCATTATTCTTGAGCTGTTACCCGAGGGTAAACATCTATACGGAAATTTGGGCCGAACGGACTTAGCCCCTAACACGGATGCTGGCAATCAGGGATTGCGCAGCTGCATAGCACAGATGGAGTTTTTGCCATGCACACTGGAACAGTTAAGTGGTTTAGCAACGCTAAGGGCTACGGTTTTATAGTTTCTGACCAGGTGGACGGAGAGGTATTTGCGCACTTTTCCGCCGTGATCGCTGAGGGATTCAAATCGCTCAGGGCGGGTCAGCCGGTGAACTTTGAGCTACAGGATGGTCCCAAGGGCGTTCACGCAATTAACATACAGCCTGCCAACTAAGGCTCCTGAACTCGGACTCATAGGGTAGCGCCGGCAAACGCAGGCGCACGCAGCAGTCTGTCGAAGTCGCTTATTTAAATGCGTCGTTGCGATGCGCTTTTAAATGCGCTAAGGAGGGTTAGAACGTGTCAGATATCTACCTGCTCAACAAGCCCTTCAATGTTCTCTCGACTTTTACAGACACAGAGGGGCGCGAAACTCTCGCCTCCTATATCGACACTCCAGGCGTCTACGCCGCCGGACGTTTGGATTACGACTCCGAAGGGCTGTTAATTCTCACAGCTGATGGCGAGCTGCAGCATCGACTCGCCAATCCCAAGTTCAAACTTGAGAAGAGTTACTGGGTTCAAGTTGAGGGGGATATTAACGATGCAGCACTACAGACCCTACGCAGCGGGGTTAGTCTTAAAGATGGTCAAACCCGCCCCGCCTATGCGGAGCGCC
>JABXHP010000395.1 GCA_013373575.1 Oceanospirillaceae bacterium
CAGCGGCTTCTGGTCCGTCATGTGCTAGTAGGTATAAGGACAGGCCAATGTTAGCGGCTATGAAGCGGTTAGAGGGTCTGCTTGCAACTGTTCCCAAGGGTATCGGGCTGCTAATTGCGCGGTTTGTGCTGGCCACGATCTTTTGGCGCTCAGGGCAGACCAAAATTGATGGACTGTCCATCGATATCCTGAGTTTGGATTTTGAGCTGGGTTGGCCACGCTTTGCCGAATCCACGCTATTTCTGTTTGAACATGAGTATATGCTGCCACTGATGTCGCCATACGCTGCCGCTCTGATAGCGACACTAGCAGAGCATATTCTGCCGCTGATGCTGCTTGTGGGGCTCTTCACACGAAGCGCTGCTTTGGCGTTGCTCTGTATGACTCTGGTTATTCAGATCTTTGTCTACCCCGAAGCTTGGGTCACGCATGGGCTTTGGGTGGCTCTGCTTCTGCTGCTCATCAGTGGTGGTGCGGGAGGTATTTCGGCAGATAGGGTCCTGGGGTTACGTCAGGCCCAAAACTAACCTCGGCCCTCTTGGTTATCGTCCTTTGTCTCATACAGGCTAAAGAGCGACTCAAGTTTTTCCGCTGCTAAGTCTTGCTCTACACGTGCACCACGGTCCGTACTGCGTCGACCCACTTGAAACAACGACTCAACATTGGCTGAGCGTGGATGCTGACTGCGCTTATGCTCGTAGAGTCTGCGATCGACTGTGGAGTCGCGTCGCTGGTAGCCCTCGTAAACGGTTTGGAGGTATTCTATGCGCCACTCCTCGGCTGCACTCTTTGAGTGTAAATCCGGGCTAATCTGCTCACCCTTGAGGTCGTTCCAGTAGTAGACGATGCGGTAGTTATTCATATCTTTAACTAAGGTCATGTCTTTGCTGCGTATCGGTTTCTGCGCGTCCATTATGTATCCTCCCACTCGATCCATAAGCGCTGTTTACAGCTTAAGACTTGTCTCAAAAGCTGGATATGTCAAACTGAAAAAAGCTGTTTTTTTCAAAAGGCCTGATAGAAATTTCATATCGTTGAAATTGACTAGTTTTCAAAGCGGACCCCTAGGCGATAAAAAACCCCACATAGCGTGGGGTAAAGATTCAACTCCCTAGGAGTTGCAAGATGGGATGCGACCAAAGAGCGATCGCTGTCTGTTCCTTAGACATAATCTAATATTAGCAGCTATTGTGCGCTGCACAATAGCTGCTAATCCTCTTTTCGGAACAACAAGTTCTAACCTAAGCTGTTTTTAGCGTTGCTAGTTCTTAATCTTCAATTTTCAGCTGTGAGTAACGGAAGGGGTGCGCTTGATAGGTTCCCATAACACGAACCTCTTTAGCGAAGAAGTGCAGCTCCTGCAGGGCCAGCTGCATGGCGGGATCGTAAGGGTGGGCCTCTACGTCGAGGTGAAAGCTGGATACCTGCATAGTGTCTGAGGCCATGTAGCTCTCGAGCTTCAGCATGTTGACGCCATTAGTAGCGAAGCCTCCAAGTGCTTTATAGAGCGCTGCAGGGATATTGCGCACGGTAAACATGATTGACGTCATGTAGGTGAGCTCTGGTTCGAGTGCCGGCATTCGGCTTTCACGAGCGAGAATCAAAAAGCGAGTGGTATTCCCCTCAACATCACGAAAGTTTTCACGCAGGATTTCGAGACCGTAAAGCTCCGCAGCTAGAGAGCTTGCGATGGCCCCCATGTGTGGATCAGGTGAATTTGCTAAATCGGCTGCTGCACCCGCTGTATCCAAGGCTGCGACCGGTTCGATGCCCAAGGCCCTGATGTTGCCATCACACTGGGCGAGCGCTTGAGGGTGCGAGGATACTTGTTTGATATCCGAAATATGGCTGCCGGGAATCGCCAAGAGGCAGTGGTTAACAGGCTCGAAGTGCTCGGCGATGATATGCAGCTGAGTTTTCGGCATCAGACGGTAGATCTCTTCCACACGCCCGGCTGTACTATTTTCCAGCGGAATCATTGCGAGGCGAGCATCACCGCGCTCAACCATAAACATCGCCTCAGCGAAGCTCTCGCAGGCATGCGCGCGCATCTCTGGATGAACGCGAGTACAAGAGAGATGAGAGTAGGCGCCAGGGACACCCTGGTAGGCAATGATTTCTTCGGTCTGAGGCATGAGAATACTTCTTCTACATCGAATTTGAGCGCGCTAGTATCGCACAGCCGGAGATAAGAGCGAACATTCCAAGCGTGAGATTTTCATCGCACTTTGGTAAGGTTTGGCGCTGGTCCGAAGGAGAGTTGCATGACCCCAGAGCGTGAAGCGCGACTGTTGGATGTTCTAGGACGTCGCCAACTAGATCTGACACTGATTACAGATCAGGTGCACAAGACGCGTAACATCTCCGCGCTGGTGCGCAACTGTGACGCTGTGGGAATCTCTGATATGCACTTCGTTGAACCTAAAGAGGGGTATCGAACCTTTCGCGGCACGACGATGGGGAGTGATCGTTGGGTTGAACTGCATCGTCACGACACCACTGAGTCTGCCATAGCGGCCGTTCAGGCTCAGGGGATGAAAGTCTTCGCTGCACACTTAAGCGCCACTGCGGTTGACTTCCATGAGGTCGATTATACCCAGCCCTGCGCTATTCTTATGGGGGCGGAGCGTGCTGGTGTAAGTGAGCTGGCTGCTAAAATGGCTGACCAACACATCATTATACCGATGCTCGGTATGGTGGAGTCTTTCAACGTCGCTACCGCTAGTGGAATTATTTTGGTGGAGGCGCAGCGTCAGCGCTTACGCGCCGGCTTGTATGAGCGAGATGGGCTCGATCCCGAGCGCACGGCTAAATATCTGTTTGAAGCGCGTTATCCGCGCATTGTTGAATTCTGTCGGCTCTGCGAAGAGCCCTATCCGGACTATACTGCGCGAGGGGAGTTAGTTGACCCGCAGGCTGTACAACCGCTAGTCAGTCGTGGACTGGTACTGCAGGCAGCTGAGAAGATCAAACCCTGTCCGCGTAATCGTTCTAAGGTGAGTTAAGTTGTCACAAACTGATTTTAAACCCGGTCAGCGCTGGGTTAGTAATACTGAGTCGGAGCTGGGTCTAGGCGTTGTTGAACTGTGCGAAAACCGGCGCGTCGAGATTAACTTCCCCGCAGTTGGCGAGAGCCGAACTTATGCGGTGAATAACGCCCCGTTAAGTCGGATTGTCTTTGTTGAGGGCGACCGCGTACAGGTAGAGTCTGGCGAGCAAGTCACCATACTTGATAGCGTAGAGCACCAAGGGAACCTGATTTACCACTGCGAGGATGATAGCGGCGAGGGTTTTGTTTTGCCTGAGCGGCTATTGGCATCGGATGTGCACTTCACCAAGCCCTCTCAGCGTCTCTTTGCTGGACAGATTGATCGCCATGCATTCTATAAGCTGCGCATTCAAACTCAGCAGGCGTTGGCCAAGTTAAACGCCTCACCGGTGCGAGGTCTACTCGGAGCGCGCGTCCAGTTATTGCCACACCAATTTCATATAGCCAGTGAACTATCGGTGCTTAACAGTGCGCGAGCTCTGCTTGCCGACGAGGTGGGTCTGGGTAAAACCATTGAAGCCGGTCTGGTGATGCACCAGCGGCTCATTACCGGGCGCGCGAAACGCGTTTTAGTGGTGGTACCGGACAATCTGCAGCATCAATGGTTGGTTGAGCTACTTCGGCGCTTTAACCTCAGCTTTAGCCTCTACGACGCTGAGCGTTTAACGCACACCTTGGCAGAGGAGGGCGGAAACCCATTCGAATCAAACCAGTTGGTGATTGTACCGATGAGTCTGCTGACCCAACATGAACTCGCTCTGGAACTTGCTCTGCTAGCGAGTTGGGATATGTTGGTTGTGGACGAGGCTCACCACCTGGGTTGGAGTGAGGAGGCTGCCAGTCATGGTTATTTAGCGATAGAGCAGCTTTGTCGTGCAATCGAGTCAGTGCTGCTGCTCAGTGCTACCCCGGAACATCTGGGGCCTGAGGGACACTTTGCGCGTCTTAGATTGCTTGATCCGCAACGTTTCAGCAACCTAGACAGCTACCTAGAGCAGCGTAACAAATTTGAGCAGATCTCTGCTCTCGTCGAACAGCTTGAGCAGGGCGAGCGCCCGAGTGAGGCTCTAGTTGAGTTATTGGGTGCAGATCCCGTTGAGACCGCGACCAATGCTGAACTGATCGATCTGTTGGTAGCTACCCAGGGGCCGGGGCGTACACTGTTCCGCAACAGCCGCCGTGCTGTAAGCGGATTCCCAAAGAGGTTGCTCAATCCACACAGGCTGGAAGCGCCTGAGGGCTATGCAGAACGGGCCAGCACTTTACCCTTGAGCGACCAGTTGCACCCAGAGCGGGTGTTCGGAGTGGACTGGATCGAGCAGGATCCGCGTGTCGCCTGGCTGAGTGCTTGGCTTAAGCAGAACGCAAAACGCAAAACGCTACTTATCTGTGCCAATGCCCAGACAGTGGTTGAACTTGAAGAGTACCTTAACCTGCGACTTGGAGTACGCTGTGCTGCCTTCCATGAAGGGATGTCGCTGGTAAACCGCGATCGGGCAGCGGCCTACTTTGCGGATCGAGAGATGGGCGCGCAGCTATTGGTGTGCTCGGAGATCGGCTCTGAGGGACGCAACTTTCAGTTCGCTAGTGACTTGATACTCTTCGATCTTCCACCCAACCCCGACCTGCTAGAGCAGCGAATCGGACGACTCGATCGTATTGGACAACAGCAGGATGTGCAGATTCATGTACCGTTTCTCTCGGCCAGTGCTACAGAGGTGCTTTTCCAATGGTTCGACCGCGGTTTGCAGGCCTTTACTCATATCTCTACGGTGGGTGATGGGCTCTACCGAGGTGCAGCACTGCGGCTGTCGGAGTTGATGCACCAGCCCAATGATACAGAGTTGGAGCAACTCATCAACGAGACTGCAGCAGAACGAGAGGCGCTGGAGCTTAGCCTTGCTCAGGGACGTGATCGACTGCTCGAACTCAATAGTCAGCCAGTTGCCGGATCTCCTGATTTAGTAGTTGCGGTTGAAGAGGCCGAGCAGATAAACGACCTACAGGGGTTTGCAGAGCATCTTTTCGATCGTTTCGGTCTCGAGATGCAGCCACGGGGTGCCAACGGTTGGGTAGTGCGCCCAGGTGAAGAGATGGTTGCGCCACTCACAACGCTGGATGATGAGGGGCTCACGCTCACCTTCAGTCGCGATGAGGCGCTGGCGCGCGATGATATCGCCTACATGAGCTGGGAACACCCGCTGATGATCGAACTGATGGAGCTAATACACAGCTCTGAGTTCGGTAACGCGAGCGTCTGTACGCTCAAACTCCCAGCACTTCCGCCCGGCACAGTGCTATTGGAGACCTACTATCGTGCTCATTTAAGCGCCCCGAGAGCTCTGCAGCTTGAACGCTTCTTCGAACGGCCGCTGCTACGCTATCTGATTGACCCTACGGGGCGTGACCTAGCTGCTCATCTGGCGCATGAGCCGCTAAATAAGTTGGCGCAGCCGCTCTCATTGGGTGCCGCACAGAAGATGATCCGTATGTTGCGCGCCACACTTGAGCCTCAACTCAACACCGCTGAAAATCTAGC
>JABXHP010000387.1 GCA_013373575.1 Oceanospirillaceae bacterium
GCAGATGTGGTGGAATTGGTAGACACGCTAGCTTCAGGTGCTAGTGCCTTCACGGGCGTGGGAGTTCGAGTCTCCCCATCTGCACCAACCTTTAAATATCCGCTTCATAAAACCGCTGCTTGGTAGCAAATCAGCATCTAGGGTCTCAACCTGTTGTCTGGGTTCACACTAGCTGATTTAAGTAACTGCCTGCTGTGGCTAGAGCCACCAATACCCACGCCGGCACCTTTGCGTACTCAATTAGTAAGAAGGCGACCGCTGCAAAGAGAGCAGTTAAAGGCGAGTTGAGTGTCTGCCAAGAGAGCGCAACCAATGCAGCCAGCAACACTCCGACAACAGCGGCATTTGCCCCGCCAATTGCCAGGCGCACAGCCGGCAGGCGTTTGAGCTGCTCCCAAATGGGCAGTACGCCAAACAAAATTGCCACCGCCGGCGTAAAGATCGCAAGTGTTGCTACCAGTGCACCGTTAAAGTCAGCGCTTATTGCGCCGCCGAGAAAGGCCGCGAATGTAAACAGGGGTCCCGGGACCGCCTGCGCTGCACCGTAGCCTGAGATGAAGGTTTCAGAGCTGATAAGGCCCGATTGAACTGTTGTCTCAGCAAGTAAGGGCAGCACCACATGCCCACCACCAAATACCAGAGCGCCGGCGCGGAACAGGCCGTTTGCGAGCTCTGCCAATAGCCCTGCCCCGGCTGTAATCATTGGAAGCAGCACAAGGCCGCTTGCGAAAACTACAAGCCAAACAATCGCCTCTGCCGGTAAGGATAAGCGCACCTTCGTTGATACCTCCGAGCCCTCATTAGCCTCAGAGCTGAGCAGCGTAATAGCACCCGCTGCCAGTATCACTAAGGGTGTCGCCCAAGGTGAAGTAACTAGCGAGAGTATCAGAGCGCATCCAAGCATCAGCCCCCAATGGAGCGCGGTTTTACAAAAGTTTTGCGTCATTCCAATAACAGCCTGCAGAATCACAGCCAGCGCAATCGCCTTCAATAAGGTGAGCAGAACATTGGGTATCAGACTTTCTGGGTCTGCCATTGCTAGGCCAAGGTAAGCCAGAGCAACTGCAGAGGGCAGTGTGAACCCCAACCAGGCAAGAAACGCCCCGAGATAACCAGACCTGCTATAGCCGATTAATAATCCTACCTGGCTGGACGCTGGGCCCGGGATTAATTGGCATAGCGCCACCTTATCGGCGTACTCTTCATCAGAGAACCAGCGACGACGCATCACAAACTCCTCACGGAAGTAGCTCAGGTGAGCAACCGGTCCGCCGAAGGAAGTGAGACCTAAACGTAAGAAAATTAGAAACAGTTTGAGGTTGGGTAGCATGAGTCATCTGCGCCTTTGGCGCTTTTGCAGCTTTGCAGCTATTGCGAAAGTTCGGCCAAGCAGATTTTATACATGGCTTGTTGTAAAAGGTTAAGCTGAGTTGCACTGGTGGGGGAATTATCAGTAGAAAACAGCGCACAAGGGGCAAATTACAGGGCCCCTAAGCGCGCTTTTTCTCTGCGAGCGATTCTACTCACACTTATCTCACCGCTATCTTACGCCTATGACAACTCGGCGGTTGAGTACTTCGCTCACGTTATCCGCGGTTTTAATCAAGAGATCTTGCTCACCGTAGGCCTCGGTGATAACTAGCTTCTCATCTACGCCACGCTCAATCAGTAAGTCTCGTACCAATTCAGCGCGACGCATAGATAGCTGCATGTTATAGCTTGCAGATGCTGTAGTGTCTGTATGGCCGACAATCAATACCTCGGGTACTGGACGTGCTGCAATCTCCGCGAGAATATCCTCCACAAGTGCGGCTGACTCCTCCGTAAATTCGGTAAGGTCGTTCTTGAAATTAACCGTGAAGTAAGTGGGGGCGGGCGGGATATGCTCAATTGCGGTGCCTGCGAAGTCAAACAGTTCGCCGGTGTCGCCCACATACTGTTTGCGCTCTAACTCTGATATGGAGACGGCGGAGTAGTCACCACGTAGTTCGTAGAACTCTCCATTATTCAATCTCACATCCACAGCGCCTTTGTTATCTTCAGGCATGATCATTATGCGCTCGGGGGCTGGGCAGAAGAGCGGCGCTACTGTACTTAGTGCATATCCCCCCTCAGGTTGCTCCAGGTCAGACTTGGGAGTCTCTGGTCCTAATGAGTTTACGGCTGTCGAGTAAACTGAACAGCCTGACAGGACCGCCGAGCTTAGCACCAACAGGATAGGTAAAGATTTTGGGTTCATTATTATTATCCTTATTGTGTAGCTGCCAACACTTCAACCGCGAATTCTGTGCCACGCACTGCTATTACGGCCGTAGGTGTTTTTACCCGTAATGAACTCGGGTCGCGCTGGATCAAATCGCCTGCGATTAAACCAAGGCTGCCTGTCGCGAGCTGCAATTCTGCGTCGCCCGCCTTGCTTGCCCGGTCATAGGTGTAGGTCTCGAGATTCCATTCAGAGTTCGGGCCGATAGCTGCACGCGTATCATCTTCAAAAAGTATTCCTACAGCACCGTCCATACCGGTAGTAATAATGTCGCCGGCCAAAACGATGGTTCCGGGGCTCGCTGCCAGCGTCTCTTGGTCTCGGCTGATTGAAGCTGTGCCAGATTGGAGTTTGATCATACCGATGCGGGTATCGGCATAACTCTGGCTCAGGGGTATTAGGGCAATCGCTAAGCACAACGCTGTTAATTTACGCATATAGACCTCGGCTCACTAAAATCCACTTAAATATAGGTCAAGCATGCAATACGGCAAGTATCGGGGAGGGGGCGGCAAAATATATTTTTAGGTTAGCGGCTATACTGATCCACAAATACTGAGGACTTGTTATATGGGTTTTGTAAACCAAGGCAAGCGTATCGCTATAAAAACGAGATCTGCGATCTTTCCACTGCACCGAAGTTGGTTGGTGCCCTTGGGTGTTTTACTCCTAGGTGCCTGTGTCTGGTTAGGGGTAACCCCAATGCAACAGACGCTGCGTACCACCAACATCGACCTCTACCAACAACTTATGCCTCGGGCGCGAGTGTCGTCACCTGCCTTGATCGTTGATATCGACGAAGCGAGCCTTGGCGAGTATGGCCAGTGGCCTTGGCCAAGAGATTTAATGGCTGAGCTTGTATCCAAAGTTTCGAGCTATTCGCCGGCTGCCATAGGTTTGGATTTACTCCTGCCCGAGGAGGATAGATCTACGGCTTGTTCGGCTATCGGAAGACTTTCAACACTCTCGGATGCCGCAAGGGCGGAGGTCTGTAGTGCCCCGAGTAACGACGCTCAACTGGCTCAGGCGCTCTTTTCTGCACCCACGGTTTTAGGGGTTGCTGGATTAGAAGTGGGTGATGAAAGTGAGCTTTTGCTACAAGAGGTGTTGGTTGAAAGTGAGCTAAACAGATCCAGTATTCGGGCATTTCCGGCACACCTCTCCAGTCTACCGCTACTGCACCAGGCCGCCTCAGGCTGGGGTCTTGTGAGTGCCGATATGGAGCGCGGCGTGATTCAACAGATACCTTTGATGGGCAAAGTGAGCGAGCAGTTGATCCCTGCACTGAGCGTTGAGTTACTAAGAGTTGGGTTAAGAGTACCGAATGTCCGTCTAATAGAGTCAGACGACATGCTAGCGCTTTCGCTTGGGGATTTAACGATTCAGTTACAGGCCGAGGGTACTGCCTACCTGCACTACAGTCCGCACGAGCCAGATCGGTTTGTTTCTGCCCGTGATGTTTTGGGCGGCAAACTTGATCCTCAGTTGCTTCAAGGGCGGCTCGTCCTAATTGGAGTATCGGGCTTAGGGCTTGTCGATTACGTATCGACGCCTTTAGGCGAGCGCATACCTGGCGTTGAAGTCCACACACAGGTGTTGGAGACCATTTTTGACGATACTATGCTGGTCTACCCCCCTTGGGCTCAGCATCTCGAGACCCTTATTATCGTGCTCGTTAGCCTATGGGTGATCTACCTTCTCTCCCGCCTAAGAGTTTGGCTACAGCTCTCGCTATTCTTGCTCACAGTTGTTGGGGTGGCGGGGTTAGGGATCTATCTCTTCTCAGCGCACGGAACCTTGATAGATGTGCTAACGCCGACGGTCTATTTCTCTATTCTCTACTTCGCGCAGTTAACCGATGAGTTGGTAACGGGTGAGGAGAAGATTGATGACCTAGAGTTTGCGGTTCTCGAGCGTACTAAGAAGATGATGCAGCTCCAAGACGTTGCGATGGAGGCGATGGGTGCGTTGGCAGAGTCACGTGATCCTGAGACCGGTAACCACATTCGACGAACACAGAACTATGTCAAACTGCTTGCAGAGTACCTTAGCCTGCGCGAGGAGTATGCCGCCGAGTTGACGCCATCAGCAATTACCCACCTCTATAAAACGGCGCCACTGCACGACATAGGCAAGGTTGGTATCCCCGATGATATTCTGATGAAACCGGGTAAGCTGACGGACGAAGAGTTCGAGATCATGAAGCGGCATCCAGAGTATGGCAAACGGGCGATAGAGTCTGCAGAGCAGAAGATGGATGAGCCGAGTGAGTTCCTCAGGTACGCCAAAGAGATAATCTATGCACACCACGAGAAGTGGGATGGCTCTGGCTACCCAGAAGGGCTTGCAGGGGGGGATATACCGCTCTCGGCTCGGCTTATGGCATTAGCGGATGTATATGATGCACTCATCTGCCGTCGGTGCTACAAGCCTCCCTTCCCGCACGAGAAAGCTGTGGCGATAATCCTCGAGGGGCGTGGCACACATTTTGACCCGACATTAGTCGATGCATTTCTTGAGATTTCAGAGCAGTTCTATGAAATTTCGCTAAAGTATGAAGATAAAGAAGAAGACTTTCATATCGAAAAATAGAATACCTATGGCAATTCCCCTCTGATTCAGGGGAGTTAAATAGTCAGGCTTAAAGGGATAACTGGCATCATGAAGAATGACGAGTTTAAGCTGAGTATTGGAATCTTTTTACTGTTTTTAGGCTCATTTATTGTCCAAAACTACGTAATTTTCCCTATCGAAAGCCGTATTTTTGAACCCGAAGTCGTGCAGATCGCCAGTCTTATGTTTATTCCTCAAGGCGTAAAGGTGATTGTTGCAGTGTTGTATGGGCCGCTGGCGGTGTTCCCCATCCTTGTGGGGCAAACGCTCGGTATCTACATGTACACCTTTGATTTCCAGTTTTCGTTTAGTTTCGGCGCTATTGCGGTGTTGGGGGTTTTCACTCCCGTGTTTCTGATCGCCTATCTTGAACGGGGAGGTTATGAAGGCGATCAGGACCCGCTTACCAAGCGCAACACCCTTATTCTCGGACGCAAAGTGATTGTCATCGCACTGATCTCCTCTCTGCTCAACTCCTACTTTGCGAGTCTTCTCAATGGGGCTATGCCAGAACCGAAGATCTGGCTTCGTTTCCTCGCCGGCGATATGATTGGAACGCTGGTAGTATTTGGGATTATCTACATTTTACGTGGCAAAATTCGTACCTGGCTGTTTGAGAAGAGTGGCGTCGAGCAGCGCAAATCTATGTAGTTGAGGAGCTCTCATGGCATATCTGCAAGGTTCCTGCCTTTGTGGCGCGGTGCGCTACCAAGTAAAAAACGAGTTCAAACGTTTCTTCCTGTGCCACTGTAGCCAATGTCAAAAGGCGACAGGCTCGGCACATGCATCCAACCTATTTTCGATTCCTGAAAATCTGAAGTGGCTCTCTGGTGAAGCGCAGGTAAAGCGTTTTGATTTGCCAGATCGCGCGCTCAGCAAGGCTTTTTGTACTGAGTGTGGCTCCGGCGTTCCGTATACCTCCAAAGCCAGTGGTATGTGGGTGGTACCGGCCGGCTCCTTGGATGGCGAGCCCTCACTGATGCCGATGGCGAATATCTTCTGGCCCGAACGTGGAAGTTGGTATGAGGCCGGCCTAGAGGCGCCAAGGTTCGAGAGGTTCATGAATTAGGCGCGCGGGTTGCTGCGCGAATGGTGCCTCGAGGCTGAATGCTCGTCTTATCCTGAGACTCGGCCTTTCGTGTACGCCCTTGGACGCCCAAAAGTTGCTCCTAGCAATATTGTTGAATCACTGGGTTGTGTTTGACCGTAGGGTGGTCGAGGCGGAATGATCCAAACGCCTTGTTGGCGTTTGGCCCCTTCGGGCTTCGCAAGCGAGGCTT
Organism: Oceanospirillaceae bacterium; assembly: GCA_013373575.1. GTDB lineage: Bacteria > Pseudomonadota > Gammaproteobacteria > Pseudomonadales > Balneatricaceae > Marinobacterium_E. Next base: position 6,157 of record JABXHP010000387.1, read on the forward strand.
GCTCGTCGTCAAATCCTCCTATTCGTCGGATTTGATCGAACCGATTGTGGTTCTCATCCAACCTCAAGGAATCCAAACAAAAAAGCCGCACTTAAAAGCGCGGCTGTTTTGTTTGGTGCCTCGAGGCGGAATCGAACCAACGACACGAGGATTTTCAATCCTCTGCTCTACCAACTGAGCTATCGAGGCAACTCAGAAGGCGC
>JABXHP010000009.1 GCA_013373575.1 Oceanospirillaceae bacterium
AATCTTGGTACCACTTCTGTTCTATCGCCTGCGGCTGGTAGGTCTTATCCATGGGGTCGCGTTGTCTCTTCTTTGCAAAAACTGATCAACTAAAGGGGGCAGATTATACCTGCACTAAGGCTGGTTATACAGCGCTCGGGCTTACTCGGATTGCAATGCGTCGATGGGGTGGAGTGCGGCTGCTTTTCTAGCGGGTACTATACCGCTCAGCAGGCCGGTTATTAGCGCTATTGCCAGGGCCAGTAGAAGATATTGGGGCGCCAACTCTACAGGCAGAGTAGGGATGAGTAGTTGGGCGATAAGCAGTAACCCAAGCGCACAGAGCACTCCTGCAATACCGCCAAGCAGAGAGAGGAGTATCGACTCCATCAAAAATATGAGGCTGATGGTCCGGCTAGATGCGCCGAGTGCGCGAATTAGACCGATCTCGGCCCGCCGCTCATGGACCGCCGTTACCATGATAGTGAGGATGCCGATGCTGCCAACCACCAGTGAGATTGTTCCCAAACCCGCAACGCTCAAGCGCAGAACATCTAGAATGCGACCGAGCGTGCTCATCATCTGATCTTGCGTCATCAGAGAGAAGTCCTCGTTGCCGTGACGCCGCGTCAGTATCTCGGTGACCGCCGCAGCGATCTGATCGCCGCTGTAGGCCGCAGAGTAGGTCAGATCGATCTCCATCAGACCGGGGCGGTTGAATAGCCCCAGCGCTCTGTTGGCATCGATATAGACGATGTCATCCAGGTCGTAGCCGAGCATCTGACCCTTGGCGCTCAGAACACCAATGACGCGGTAGCGTTCGCCCCCGACGCGGATGAACTCCCCCAGTGCCTCGCGCCCTTCAAAAAGCTCGCGCCAAACCTTAGCGCCTAGCACAGCATAGGGTTGGGGGTAGGCTCCCTTGGCGTTGGGCAGGAACTGCCCCTGTGCTAATGCAAACTTCCAGGCTTCAGGCATCTGGTGGTTCACACCAAGAATATCGGTATAGCGCACGCGGTTATTGCGCTCAATAGCCCCCGTGCCCTGAACAACAGGCACAACCGTCTCTACACCGGGAAGGTTTTCTAGTGCTTGGGCATCCTCGATGGTTAGAGGGCGTGTGCTGGCAAATAGTGCCCCAGCACCTCCTGTCTGGGTCCGCCCCGGATTAATGGCAATGATGCGTGTACCAAATTGGGAGAATGTCTCGAGCACATAACGCTGTACCCCTTGCCCGAGGCTAGTGAGTAAAACGACCGAAAGAATACCGATAGCGATGCCTAACATCGTCAGGGCGGAGCGCATCGGGTTGGCACCGATGCTGCGCAGGGTGAATTGGAGTAGATCGCTAGTGCGCACTGTTGGCTCCTCGCAGGGCGTTCACTGGATCCATGCGCGCCGCTCGTCTGGAGGGTAGCCAAGCAAATAGCAGCGCAACACCTAGCGCAACGCTGACGGCGCTGAGTAACGCCCACAGAGGGATCTGTAAGGGCAGCGTAGGCCAGCTCAGATGGCCTAGAGTTAGCAAACCGATCGCGAAGAGCACGCCCAACAAGGCGCCTGCCAGTGCCAGCAGAGCAGCTTCTAAGAGAAATAGCCCCAAAACCGTGTTCTCGGCCGCGCCCAGCGCTTTAAGCAGACCAATTTCGGCAGTCCGTTGCGTCACACTGATCAGCGTGATGTTCATAATGAGCACTCCAGCAACAAGCAGACTGATAGCCGCAATTCCGACGACAGCTGAAGTGAGCACCCCTAAAATTTTGTCAAAGGTGGCGAGCAGGGCATCTTGGGTGACCAAGGTAACGTCAGGTTCGCCTGCGTGGCGACTGGCAATGAGGTTTAACATCGCCGGTTGAACGGTTTTTAGCTGATCATCAGAGTAGAGTTTGATCAGCAAGCGGAAAAGCCCGGGTGAGTTGAATAGCTGTTGCGAGGCTTGGATAGGGATAATGACCGCATTGCTCATATCGGTTCCCAGCGATACGCCTGAGGGTTCAAGTATGCCGGTAATGCGAAAGCGTCGGTCGGCTAGGCGCAACCACTGGCCGAGTGGGTTTTGGTTGGGAAAGAGCTCTTGGGCAACTTCAGCACCGATTAGGGCTACCGGTGAGCTGATCTGGTCGCTGCCAGCGGGGAGGTTGCGCCCCTGTTGTAGTGCTAACCCGCGCAACTCCAGCAGTCGCTCATTGCTGCCCAGCACAATTAACTCGCGGTTGAGTCCGCCGGCATAGGCTTCGGTTAATCCGGCGATAAGGGGAACGGTGTACTCCACCTCCGGCATGCGGCTCAGCGCAGCTGCGTCTTCCAGTGTAAGGTCCCGCGCTGACTCGCCAGTGAGCGGCGGCAGGCCGCCCTGGGTCTCTTTTCTTCCCGGTAGCATAATCAGCGTGTCTTTGCCGAGTAGGGAGAACTCCTGCAAGACAAATTGGCGCGCGCCCTCGGAGAGGCCGGTAAGCAGTAGCACAGACATAACGCCGATGCTGACTGCGAGAAGTGCCATGAGCGTGCGAAATTTCTGCCGCAGGAATAGCTGCAGGCTGAACTGCAGTTGGTCAGCGAGACGCATCCGCTGCCTCGGCACTCTTGTCCGCTTGCGGCTGCGCACGTACCTCTTCGCGCAGTTGGCCGTCTACCATTAGCAACTGGCGTTGCGCGCGCGATCCTATGGCTGCATCGTGAGTGACGACAACCAGTGTTATACCTTCAGTGTTCAGTTGTTCGAGGAGTTCGACGACACTGGCGCCCGAATGGGAGTCGAGGTTGCCGGTAGGTTCATCCGCAAGTAGCAGCCGTGGTTGAGTAATGAC
>JABXHP010000412.1 GCA_013373575.1 Oceanospirillaceae bacterium
GCCTCGCTCTACCAGTTCTCTGATGCACTTCAACTTGCAGCGACTGGCGCCCTGCGAGGATTTAAAGAGACTCGCACACCGCTGCTGATCTGCTTTATCGCCTATTGGATCATTGGCATACCAAGCGGCTATTACCTGGCGGAGTTTGAAGCCTTTGGTGCCGCCGGCTACTGGTTAGGGATTTTGATCGGACTCAGTTTTGCCGCCGTAATGCTGGTACACCGTCTGATTCGAGTTACCAACCATGCGATTTCGTGCGCTTAGCCTATCACTTCTTGCACTAGTTTTAGTCGGTTGTAATAGTGATGAAGCGACTTCGTTAGTGGAGCGCTACGCGAACCGCACCAGTAATGCAATTGGGGTCGATATTGATCTAGAGCTCAAGCCGGCCTCTGAGCTCTATTCGCCTCTCCCCGCGCGTCGAGAACGCCTAGCAGAAGTGCCCGAGATTCGTGAAGGCCTGCTAGATCTGTTGGACCTGCGCCAATGCAACCTGATGCAGCTGGTAAGCGAGCGCAATACCAGTCTTGGACGAGTCGCCAAACCCTCTCAACGGCTCATCTACGAGTTGAAGATTCTGCCTGAGATCAACCGGTGTATCGACGCGCTGGAGGGTGACGCTGAAAACACCGACTTACGCAATAAACTTCTAGAGTATCGTGCAATTAAGGAGAGAGGCTTCGCTCCACTACTGCTCAATGCAATTTACAACAGTGATGAGATGGAGCAGCACTTCTCCTTTGCTCAGCCACCTCTAAGTCCAGAGGATCAAGGGTATTTCTCACCCTTAGTAAACTCGCTTGAACGCTTCGCCATACTGACGAAATTGCTAACATCAGCGGATTGGCAAACACCAGACTTTACCGACCAGCTAGAGCAGAGCTACGAGACGCTCTACCGCTCTGACTTCGGGGCACGGTGGATCAGCTCTATGGCTATGCTGACACAAACGCTTGATCAAGCAAGCAGCGCGATCGAAACGCGACTGGCCGGTCGACCGATCTGTTTCAACCAAAAGCAGAACAACCAATCAGATATTCTCTGGAGTGTGTTCGTAAAGTTCTATGTGGGAGAACTGCAGCCCTACATAGCGCAAGTAGAGCGCGAGGGGCGTGAGTGGAGCCGGCTCAACTTGAATATTCTTAATCCACTATCCGAAATTGAGCAGTCTAAAATGATTGCGCCGTTCTTTAACTCACAGACAACGTCTGCTCTTTGGGGCCCCTATTTTCAGGCGAGAGAGCGTCATACACGTGCTTGGCAGGATCTTCTAGAGCAGTGCGGCCTGCGACCGGGCACCTGATTTCATCATATGAAAATTTATCTTGAATCCGGTTTGACCAAATAGGAGTATAAGAAGTGTGCTAACTCCCGCGGCAATGACGCTGCAGAGTGGCATTGGATCGCGTGGCCAACTCTGGCCGGCCGGCCTGGCCTCCAATCGATCCAGCTCTACGACGTTATACGGAAATAAAAAAACAATACGTAAACGAGGTTTAGACATGTCAAAGAAAACTGAAGATAAAGCGCTCAACCGCCGCTCGTTCCTGAAGGGTGGTGCTGCTGCTGGTGCACTGGCGGCAGGGGCTGTCGCAGCACCAGCCGTTCTGGCTGGTGGTCACGAAAAAACTACCGTCATAAAAATGCAGGGTTGGTCTGCGTCAGACATCTTCCAAGAGATGGCTCAACAGTACGCTGATCGAGTGGAAGCGATGTCAGGCGGCCGCCTGAAAATCGAACTGCTGCCTGCAGGGGCTGTTGTGAAACAGAGCCAGGTGTTAGACGCAGTACATGACGGCGTACTCGATGCAGGTCACCAGGTCCCTGTTTACTGGTACGGCAAAAACAAAGCTGCCTCCCTGTTCGGTACAGGTCCGGTATTTGGCGGTAACGCAAACACCATGATGGGATGGTTCTACAAAGGGGGCGGCCAAGAGCTCTACCGCGAACTGACTCAAGAGATCATGGAGCTAAACGTTGTTGGCTTTATGGGCTTCCCGATGTTCCCACAACCTTTCGGTTGGTTTAAAGGCGAAGTGAACACGCCTGCTGACCTACAGGGCTTTAAGTACCGTACTGTGGGTCTAGCAGCTGATCTGCTACAGAAGATGGGTATGTCAGTTGCACAGCTCGGCGGCGGCGAAATCGTTCCAGCTATGGAGCGTGGTGTTATCGACGCATTCGAATTCAACAACCCAACTTCTGACCGTCGTTTCGGTGCGGCTGACGTAGCGAAGAACTACTACCTATCTTCATATCACCAGGCATCTGAGTCTTTCGAGATCATCTTTAACCGTGATCTGTTTGAAAGTCTGGACCCAGATCTGCAGGCAATTCTGCAGTATGGTGTAGAGGCTGCATCTACCTCCAACACCATGCTGGCCCTAGACCAGTACTCAAGAGATTTGATGGAGCTAGAGCGCGATGAAGGCGTGAAGATACACCGCACATCTAAAGAGATCCTTCAGGGTCAGATCGAAGCTTGGGATCAGATCATCGCTGAGCTCGAGTCCGATCCATTTATGAAGAAGACTCTCGACAGTCAGCGCGCTTGGGTTGAGCGTGTTGGTTACTTCGAGATCATGGCAGGTGCGGACGTGGTTACGGCATACAACCACTTCTTCCCTGGCAAACTGAAGCTCTAAGTTTTTAGCTGACCTAAAAACTCGCTAAAGCGGGAGGGGGTAAACCCCTCCCGCTCTCTTCATGCTTGGAGAATTCTATGCTTGGTTTTATCAAATTTGCAGATAATCTCTCGGCCTGGGTGGGCAAAGCCTTCGCATGGTTGATAATGGTAATGGCGATCGGCGTGGGCTACGAGGTGTTCGTACGCTACGTGCTGAACTCGCCCACAGTTTGGGCACTCGACGTGTCATACATTATGTACGGGTCGCTATTTATGATGGGCGGCGCCTACACACTGTCTAAAAATGGTCATGTTCGCGGTGACTTCGTCTACCGCACCTGGACACCTCGCACCCAAGCGAAGGTTGATCTGACACTCTACTTTTTGTTCTTCTTCCCTGGCGTCATTGCATTGATTCTTACGGGTATCAAGTACGCAGGTCGTTCATGGGGTTACGGCGAAGTGTCGATAAACAGCCCTACTGGAATCCCTATCTATCAGTTTAAAACCATTATCGTAGCTGCCGGTATCTTATTGTTTATTCAAGGTATTGCTCAGGTAATGAGATGTATCTACTGCATTCGAAACGGCGCTTGGCTACAGGCCCTGGTTGAGGACGAAGTGGAAGAGACCGAAGTACTGCTGATGCGTGAAGCAGAAGCAAAAAAAGAGCACGAACATCAGACTGCAGACGGTTCTGCTGCTGTAAAGGACAGATGAGATGAGTGATCCAGTTATTGCAATATGTATGCTCGGGCTGTTCCTATTTATGGTACTGCTCGGCTTCCCAATAGCATTCACCCTGATGGCGATGGGTATCGCTTTTGGTTACTACGCCTATTTTGATGCTGATCGGATGTGGCGTGGCTACGAACGTCTGATGTCAAAAGGTGACGTAGATGTTTTGACTCAGGCGCAAGCTTGGATCGATGGCCTTTTCAACAACCGTATTTTTGACCTCTTTGTAAACCAGACCTATTCGGTGATGGACAACGAGGTACTGACCGCAATACCGCTGTTTCTCTTTATGGGTTACATCGTTGAACGCGCAAACATCGTAAACCGCCTCTTTTCTACCCTAAACATTGCTGCGAAGAATGTCCCGGGTTCCATGGGCGTAGCCGCACTAATAACCTGTGCACTCTTCGCGACCGCTACCGGTATTGTCGGAGCTGTAGTAACCCTGATGGGTCTATTGGCTTTGCCGTCGATGCTGAAAGCGCGTTACGACCGCAGCTTTGCCTCAGGTATCATCTGTGCCGGTGGTACTCTTGGCATCCTGATTCCGCCATCGATCATGCTAATCGTCTACGCCGCATCCTCAGGTGTTTCGATAGTCCGTCTGTACGCTGGCGCTCTGCTGCCCGGCTTAACACTCGCGGGACTCTACCTGATCTACGTGGTGGTACGCGCCACGCTACAACCGAATGTCGCACCCAAGCCCACCAAGGATGAGGTTCCTGATCTACCAGCTTTAAAAGTGCTGTGGATGATTCTGACCTCATTTATGCCTCTGGCACTGTTGATTCTGGCAGTACTAGGATCAATCCTAGGCGGGTTGGCAACACCTTCGGAAGCGGCTTCAATCGGTGCATTGGGAGGTCTAGTGCTAGCGGCGGCCTACCGGGCGCTCACTTGGCAACGCCTACGCGAGTCTGTCTACCTGACAATGCGCACAACAGCGATGGTATGTTGGCTGTTTGTGGGCTCATACACCTTCTCCAGCGTCTTCTCCTACCTCGGTGGTGAGCACATCGTCGCTGAGTTCGTGCAGTCGATGGATCTGTCGCCGTTGATGTTCTTGCTACTCGCCCAGTTGATCATCTTCCTACTGGGCTGGCCATTGGAGTGGTCGGAGATCATTATTATCTTCGTGCCTATCTTCCTGCCTCTGTTACCGATTTTCGGTATCGACCCACTGTTTTTCGGCATCTTGGTTGCATTGAACCTACAGACATCCTTCTTGACACCACCAATGGCAATGTCGGCATACTATTTGAAAGGTATAGCCCCGCCAGAGGTCAAGTTGACCGAGATATTTAAAGGCTGTATGCCATTCTTGGCTATGGTTTTTGTAGCGATGATCCTGATGTACACCGTACCTGAGATCGTTTACTACCTACCAGAGCTACTATACGGAAGCTAATATGAGCATTACGAAACAACC
>JABXHP010000228.1 GCA_013373575.1 Oceanospirillaceae bacterium
TCGGGGATGCGACTGAGCCCTATCATCTGGGGTTTGGCATGAAGATTTTGCGTTACTTCAAGCATCAAGTCCGTACCGCCGGCGATAATCTGCACCCCGGGCGATTCACTCAGAGCCGCCGCTAAACTGTCCAAACTTGCGGGGAGCGCCAATCCAGAGCTCGTGCCCGCGGGTGCTATTTGGGCTAGTAGATTTGCACTTGAATGATGCTTCTCTTTCTCGAACTGCTCCTGTTCGATCTGCTCTTTGCGTAAATTCTTAGCTAGTAACGCAGCGTGCTTTACAGCCGCGACTATCGGCCCGTAGCCGGTACAGCGACAAAGGTTCCCCGCTATCGCCTGACGGATCTCATCATCAGTTGGCTCGGGGTTGTTCTGCAGTAGAACAAAGGCTGACATCACAAAGCCTGGCGTACAGAAGCCACACTGCGAGGCGTGCTCGGTTACGAAAGCGCGCTGCACCGGATGGAGGTATTCGAGGTTACCAAGATCTGCCGCTGTAACCAGCTCTCGACCATGTAACTCTGCTGCGGGAATAATACAGCCGTTAACGCTAGTAAAACGCACTCCGTCGCCAGTAAGGTGCCCAAGAGCGACGGTGCAAGCACCGCAATCACCCGACGCACAACCCTCCTTGGCGCTCGTGTTTCTGCGCTCTAAGCGCAGATACTCAAGTAACGTGACGTCCGCTGGCAACTCAGCCTCTCGGATGATCTCTCCTCGCTGCACATATTCGATCAAGCGGGCACTCCTGCGGGATTTAGTTATAAGGAGTAAGGACTATGGCCTAAAGTGTTGCAGTTCCGCAAATTTTTCGCCAGCTCATCCTCTCTAATATCCTCAATATAATTCCTGTATCGGTGTACTCTATGTATCATAAGCGACTGAATTTCAGTGGACGGAACCGAGAATGGCAGCAGAGATAACTACTTGGCTCGCTAACCCCTTAGCGATCTACACAGCAAATGGTGAGAATGCGGGGGGCGGAGTCGTAGTCAGCGGCAATCGTATCGTGGAACTGGTCGCTAGTAATAGGCAGCCAGCCACGCAGTACGAAACAAAGGTCGACTGTAGTGATCAAGTGCTTCTGCCGGGACTCATCAATACCCATCACCACTTTTACCAGACGCTCACTCGCGCCCTTCCCGCAGCGCTCAACAAAGAGCTCTTTCCTTGGCTAAAAACACTCTACCCAGTCTGGGCACACCTTGATCCAGAGGTGCACCGCGCCGCGACCAAACTGGCGCTAGCGGAACTGCTTCTCTCTGGTTGCACCACAGCCTCGGACCATCACTACCTATTCCCGCAGAACCTAACGGATGCTATCGATCATCAGGTTGAGATAGGGCGGAATATGGGCGTGCGTCTGGCCCTCACTCGCGGCTCTATGAGCCTCGGTGAGGATGCGGGCGGTCTGCCACCTAACTCAGTTGTACAAACCGAAGAGCAAATTTTGCAGGATTCAGAGAGACTGATTGCGTCCTATCACGACAGTGCAGAGTTCTCCATGAGTCAGATCGCGCTCGCGCCCTGCTCCCCCTTCTCGGTTACTCCTGAAATAATGCGGGACACCGCCAAGTTGGCTGCGAAGCATCAGGTGCGTTTGCATACACACCTAGCGGAGACACTGGACGAGGAGGCGTTCTGCGAGCGCACCTTTGGGTTGCGCATGGTTGACTACCTTGAATCGGTCGATTGGCTGGGGCCCCAGACCTGGCTTGCGCACGGTATCCATTTCAACGCGCAAGAGATCAAACGCCTCGGTGCTGCAGGCACAGGAGTCTGTCATTGCCCAAGCTCCAACATGATGTTGGCATCGGGGATCTGCCAGGTGTTAGACCTTGAGGCGGCCGGTTCTCCTGTTGGACTCGGTGTGGATGGTTCTGCATCAAATGACTGTTCAAATATGATCCAAGAGGTGCGACAGGCGATGTATATACAACGGCTGCGCTACGGTTCGTCCAAGGTGAGTCATCTAGATGCGCTTCGCTGGGGAACACAGGGCTCTGCGCGAGTGCTGGGTCGCTCAGACATCGGTGAGTTAGCTGTGGGTAAAGCGGCTGATATCGCACTCTTTAAACTGGATGAACCACGCTTCTCCGGCGCACACGATCCACTAGCAGCGCTACTGCTGTGCGGCGCCCATCGCGCCGAGGCGGTAATGGTCAATGGAGAGTGGCGTGTAAAATCTGGCCAACTGGTCGATTTGGACATCGAAGAGATAATGTTTGAACATAAACAAGCGGCTGTTAGTTTAGTGGCTCGCGCAACCACATAACGAACCGCGGTTGTCTGAAGCGCAGAGGGATTATATGACACCTTACAACAAAGATTTCCCAGTGAGCTGGGACGAACTACACCGAAACGCACGTGCACTCTCATGGCGTCTGCTAGAGAAAGGACCTTGGAAAGGTGTGATAGCAATCACGCGCGGAGGCTTAGTTCCTGCCGCGATTCTCGCTCGTGAAATGGACTTGCGCCTGATCGATACCATCTGCGTTGTAAGTTACAGCAATTCAGAGAGCGGTGAAGCGTCTGTTCAAGGCGAAATCGAGGTGCTCAAAGGTGTTGAGGGCGACGGTGAGGGTATGATTCTGATCGACGATCTAGTGGATACCGGTAAAACCGCGCGTCATGTTCGCGAAATGCTACCCAAAGCACATTTTGCTACGCTTTACGCCAAGCCAGCCGGCAAACCACTGGTAGACACCTTCATTACTGAGGTCAGCCAGGATACTTGGATCCGTTTCCCTTGGGATATGGTGCAGACTTTCACTCCGCCACTGGTAGAGAGCCGCTAATAGATGTCTGATACGCTGTTAGAGATAGAGGGGCTGACGAAAGCCTACCCTGGGGTCGTTGCCAATAACGCGGTCTCATTCAAGATTAATCGCGGTGAAGTTCACGCCTTATTGGGTGAGAATGGCGCCGGCAAAAGCACCCTCGTTAAGATGATATATGGCTTGGTTAAACCCGATAGCGGGACAATGACGCTGAACAGCGGCGCCTTTGAGCCTGACTCACCCAATGCAGCGCGGGCGGCAGGCGTTGCAATGGTGTTCCAGCACTTCTCTCTGTTTGATGCACTGACCGTGGCAGAGAACATCGCACTGGGCATGGATAACGCACCCAAGCCGAGAGATTTGGCCAAGCGGATACGCGAAGTATCTCAGGCCTACGGCTTGCCTCTGGAGCCGAACCGTATCGTAGGTACGCTCTCTGCAGGCGAACGTCAGCGTGTTGAGATCATTCGCTGTCTGCTGCAGAACCCCAAGCTGCTCATTATGGATGAGCCCACGTCCGTCCTGACACCGCAAGAGGTAGAGATCCTCTTCACCACTCTGCGTCAACTCAAGGCTGAAGGCACCGCTATTCTCTACATCTCCCATAAACTTGAGGAGATTCGCGCACTCTGCGATACCGCAACCATTCTGCGGCATGGTGAGAAGGTGGATACCTGTATTCCAGCAGAGACAACCGCTCGAGATATGGCAGAGATGATGGTGGGTGCGAGCTTCGCCAACCCGGTAAAAGCTGACCGCGCGATCGGCGCTACGCTCCTGAGCGTGAAGTCACTGAACTCAAGCTCGAAGGAGCCCTTTGGCACCTCACTGCGCGATATTAATTTCGAGGTAAAAGCGGGAGAGATTCTTGGTATCGGCGGCGTTGCCGGTAACGGCCAGGATGAGCTTTTAGCGGCGCTCTCGGGAGAGATGCGCACAGCGCCGGCTACCGTGCAATTTCGGGGGAAAAATATCGGCGATCTAGGTCCCACGAAGCGTCGTCAACTAGGCCTGCTTAGCGCTCCAGAGGAGCGCCTAGGGCACGCTGCAGCACCGGCGATGTCACTCAAAGAGAACTCCGTAATCACTGCCGCTAGGCGAATGGGACTGCTTGCGAGCGGCTTTGTTAATTGGCGTGCAACCAATGACTTCACTAAAAATGTGGTATCCGAGTTTGATGTGCGCACGCCGGGGACTGATACTCCGGCCGGTTCCCTATCAGGCGGAAACCTGCAGAAGTTTGTGGTCGGACGCGAAGTACTGCAGCGGCCAGAGGTACTTGTGATAAACCAACCCACCTGGGGTGTCGACGCTGCAGCAGCGGCGTCCATCAGACAGAAACTGCTTGACCTTGCCGACAAAGGGGCCGGGGTGATTGTTATCAGCCAAGATCTAGACGAGCTGCTAGAGATCAGCGATTTCTTTGCAGCACTTAACGAGGGGAGACTCTCAACCACCTATCCAACGGCCGAGCTTGAGCTAGATCAGATCGGATTGATGATGGGAGGCTCGCACGGTGCGGGTCAGGAGGCGCACTCATGATCTATTTTGAGAAGCGACTCGCCCCTTCGCGTGCGACAACCATTGTGACTCCCATTCTCGCGGTGATACTCACCATGATCGCCGGCGGTATCATGTTTGCAGCCCTCGGCAAAGACCCTTTTGAAGCGATTCGAATCATCTTCTGGGACCCGCTCTTCGACCCTAATTTCGCAGACTATTCGCGCCCACAACTCTTGGTTAAAGCAGGCCCGCTGATTCTTATCGCTATTGGACTTTCAGTCGGATTCAAAGCCGGTATATGGAACATCGGTGCCGAGGGGCAGTACATAATGGGGGCGATATTCGGTGCTGCGGCGGCACTCTCCGTCTATCCAACTGAGTCGGCACTTATCTTTCCCGCAATGATAGTCGCAGGTGCCTTTGGTGGCTGGCTCTGGGCGATGATACCCGCCGTGCTGCGTACCAAGTTCAAGACTAATGAGATTCTGGTATCACTGATGCTTGTTTACGTCGCTGAATCGATCCTTGCATCCGTATCTCAAGGGCTGCTAAAAAACCCAGATGGCTACGGGTTTCCCGGCTCGCGTAACCTGCAGCAGTACCCAAGCGCCTTTAACGAAGAGGTGTTCACCAACTCGGGGATGCATTGGGGCGTAATTACTGCCTTCATAGCGGTCATTTTCACCTACATCATGATGACCCGCCACATTCGGGGCTTTGAGGTCAGGCTTATGGGTGAAGCGCCTAAGGCCGCACAGTTTGCTGGCGTCTCCACCACACGGCTGATTGTCTTTTGCCTGGGCTTCTCCGGCGCGTTAGCAGGCCTCGCGGGCATGTTCGAAGTTTCAGGTCCGGCTGGACAAATTACCATCGACTTCAACTCGGGTTACGGATTTACCGCCATTATCGTCGCCTTTCTCGGCCGCCTTCACCCAATCGGCATACTGCTTGCGGGACTGCTGATGGCCCTCACCTATATTGGCGGAGAACTGGCTCAGCTAATGCTGGGTCTACCGGGCGCATCGATCCAGCTTTTTCAAGGTATGCTGCTGCTCTTCCTATTAGCGACAGACATCTTTACTAACTACCGTTTACGTTTCCAAGGAGCAAGCTGATGGATCTTCTCGGAATCAATCCCGTTCTGCTTATCGCCTCGTTAATGGTCTCTGCCACACCGATTCTTCTAGCCGCCACTGGTGAACTGGTCGTTGAGAAATCAGGTGTACTTAACCTCGGGGTCGAGGGGATGATGATTGTTGGCGCAGTCGTGGGCTTTATCACTGCCGTAACGGTGGAGAGCCCTGCACTCGGTTTTGCTACCGCAGCCATCGCCGGAGCGCTACTGTCACTGATATTCGCCATACTGGTGCTCTACTTCAAGTCAAACCAAGTTGCGACAGGTTTGGGCCTTACCCTCGTTGGTTTAGGTATCTCAGCGCTGCTGGGCAAACCCTACGAGGGTATCAAATCGCCCTCGCTTGAGTCGCTCGATATCCCGCTGCTCTCGGATCTGCCCGTTGTCGGACGGATGCTCTTCTCTCACGACGCTATGGTCTATATCTCCATTCTAGTTGTTCTACTGGTCTGGTATACACTCAAGCACACGCGTCTGGGTCTAATATTGCGCGCTGTCGGTGAAAACCACGATGCGGCCCATGCGCTGGGCTACAAAGTCATTCATATACGTATGTTCGCCATTATGTTCGGTGGCGCCTGTGCCGGCCTCGGCGGCGCATATATAAGCCTCGCGCGCGTGCCTCAGTGGACCGAGGGGATGACAGCAGGTGCGGGGTGGATCGCCCTGGCTATCGTGGTTTTTGCCAGCTGGAAACCTTGGCGCGCTCTTGTCGGCGCTTATCTTTTCGGCGGAATTACCGTGCTTCAGCTCAATTTACAGGCTGCTGGCGTAGCAATTCCTGTTGAGTACTTGTCTATGTCGCCGTTTTTGATAACTATAGCGGTACTGGTAATTATTTCGGCCAAAGGGAACCACGGTGCCCCCGCCTCTCTTGGCCGCCTGTTCCACGCTTCAAACTAAGATAACGACCTCACTAGGGAGTAGAAAATGAAACTTAAATCAATTTTGGCTACAACAGTCGCTGCTGTAGCGCTGAGTTCAGCAGCAATGGCTGCCGATGTAAAAGTCGGTTTCGTCTTTGTTGGCCCAGTTGGCGATGGTGGCTGGACCTACGAGCACAACCAGGGTCGCCTGGCTGTTGAGAAGCACTTTGGTGATCGCGTAGAGACCATCTTCCAGGAGAGTGTTCCTGAGGGTGCTGACGCTGAGCGCGTAATGTCTCAGATGGCCCTACAAGGCGCAGACCTTATCTTCACAACCTCTTTCGGCTACATGGACCCAACGATTAACGTCGCGAAGAAGTTCCCGAAGGTGAAATTTGAGCACGCTACTGGCTACAAACGCGCTGACAACGTTTCAACCTACTCTGCACGTTTCTATGAGGGCCGCGCAGTTCAGGGACATATCGCTGGTAAGATGACCAAAACCAATAAGGTCGGTTACATCGGTTCTTTCCCAATTCCAGAGGTTATTCGCGGTATTAACTCTGCATACATTCACGCGAAGAAAGCAAACCCAGATGTTGAGTTCAATGTGGTATGGGCTTACACCTGGTTTGATCCAGCTAAAGAAGCGGATGCAGCCAATGCACTGATCGAACAGGGAGCGGACGTAATTCTGCAGCACACTGACTCCACTGCGCCTCAAGCAGCTGCGCAGAAGGCTGGAAACGTAATCACTTTTGGTCAGGCATCTGATATGGGTGAATACGCTCCATTCCCACGTGTATCCTCTATCATTGATAACTGGGCACCCTACTACATCGCCCGTACTCAGGCAGTGCTAGATGGTACTTGGGTCTCTACAGATACTTGGGACGGCATTGGCCCTGGCATGGTCGGTATCGGCGAGATCACATCTGCAGTACCTGCTGATGTTAAAGCTGAAGCAGAAGCGCTGCGCGATGCTATTGCTTCTGGCGAATACCACCCATTCACTGGCCCACTTAACAAGCAGGATGGCTCAGCTTGGTTGGCCGAGGGTGAAACTGCTGATGATGGCACCTTGGCTGGCATGAGCTTCTACGTTGAGGGCCTCAAAGGGACTATTCCTCAGTAAGTCGCTCAGACGTACCATAAAGCCTCCACAGCTCTGCTGTCGAGGCTTTTTTAATGTCGAGCGTCCGGCCTATAGACCCTCGCAATATAGTGATTCGGTGCTAACCTTAACTTATTATTTGACTGAAGCACTGGGTCGCTATGCCGGCATTTTTGAATCTCACCTATTTTGCGCTTGCGGCTGTTGCCGGCTCCTCATCGCTTGCAGCGTTATATCTGTGGAATCAGCTGCGCGAAAAGGGGCAGCAGACGGCTGAGCTACAAGAGCGTGCCGATATTAAACGTCAATACCTCGATATGTTCGACTCGCAGGTAATCTGCTCACGAACTGACCTTGATTTGAATATCACCTATGCTTCAAAAGCACTTCAGAAGATCTCTGGATACTCCGAAGAGGAGCTCCTAGGAGAACCCATCACGTTACTCCTCGACCCAAAGCTCGGTCTGGAGCTCTACGCCGAGGTAATAGAAACGATCAATAAGCGTGGAGAGTGGCGTGGTACTGTCCGGCATATGGGCAAAGGACCTAACTACTACTGGGTAGAGTCGATCGTGGCCCCCTTAGTGGATAACACCGGCGCGCGCTACGGCTATATGCAGATCCGTCAAGATGTCACTTCACAGAAGCGTCTAGAGGAACTGTGGATGACGGATCATCTAACTGGACTCCATAACCGCCAAAGTATTGATCAAATCTGGGAGCGCGAGATTTTGCGCTCTGTTCGCTACGGCGATCTATTCAGCGTGCTGCTAATAGACATAGATCACTTCAAAGCAGTAAACGACAACTACGGTCATCTGGCTGGCGATGAACTGCTATTTCAGTTTGCCCAGCTACTTCAAGAGGAGTGCAGAGACACAGATCACCTTGGCCGCTGGGGTGGGGAGGAGTTTATCGTGGTAATTCCCAACACAAATCTAAGCAGCGCGGTCTTGATGGCGGAAAAGGTCCGTAGTGCGATTGAGAATTTCAGCTTCACCACCGTAGGCGGCATTACGGTGAGTATTGGCGTCGCCTGCTATCGTCATGGGATGAGCCAAGATGATCTATTTAGCTTGGCAGATAACGCACTCTACCGCGCCAAGCGTTCAGGCCGCAACCGGGTTGAGGTGGGCAACTCCAGTGATAGTGGGAAGCACACTAAAAACCCCGCACAGAGCGGGGCTGATAAACTTCCAAGCTAGAGGAGCTACGCCTCTTCCCAAGCCTGCTTTTTGCGATAAATAGTCGATGGGCTGAGTTCTAGAAGAGCTGCAGCCTTGGGAACATTGCCCTCACACAACTTAATCGCATTTTCGATAAACAGACGCTCAATCTCTGCCATCGGCCGAATATCCGTAATATTGCTTGCCAATAGTCCATTGGCCTTGCCGCGTCGACGCCTAGGTGCCTTAGCACTTCCCTTCTCAACAACTTTTACTTGAGCGCTAAAGCTATCGAGCGGTGGGGGTAGCTGCTTAACATCAATTATTCCGCCTTGGTTCAACACAACAATATTGCGCACAACATTTTGCAGCTCACGCACGTTACCCGGCCAGCTATACTGTTCAAAGACAGCTTGGGCTGAAGGAGAGAAACCGTCGTACTGTTTGGCCTCCTCGCGGGCGAAACGCTTCAAGAACTGTTTCGCTATGAGCAATATATCCTCACCGCGATCGCGCAGTGCAGGCATGGCTACTGGAATGACGTGCAGCCGGTAGTACAAATCCTCGCGGAAACGTCCTGCACGCACCTCCTCTAGGGGCTCGCGGTTAGTCGCACAGATAAAGCGGACATCGACCACTTCATCTTTATTACTACCCACTTTCTGCACGATTCCGGTCTGGATAAAGCGCAGCAGTTTAGTCTGCAGGTCAAAACTCATCTCGCCAATTTCGTCGAGAAAGAGCGTTCCACCGTTCGCCATCGTTGCGGCGCCTTCTCGATTTGCGGTAGCGCCCGTGAATGCACCTTTGATGTGGCCAAAGATCTCACTCTCCATGAGGTCTTTGGGTATCGCCGCGCAGTTGAGCGCAATAAATGGCCCATCAGACCGCGCACTCTGGCGATGCAGTGCCTCTGCACAGAGCTCCTTGCCCGTACCACTCTCGCCGGTGATAAAGACGGACGCCTTACTTGGAGCAGCCCGCTTGATCAGCTCATAAACATCCTGCATCTGGTCTGAGCCACCGATGAAGCTGTGGAACTGCGTGGGTTTGCTATCGGAGGACTCAAACTCCCCCCTCGCTGCAAGATTTGCCACTTGCGCTAGGGCAGATTTAACAGTCGCTCGCAGGCGACGAGAATCGAAGGGTTTCTCCAAGAAGTCGTAGGCCCCCAGACGCATCGCGTCGACCGCTTTACCAATGGAGCCGTGAGCGGTCATAACAATCACGAGTGTATTATTATCCTGCTCAGTGAGCTCTTGTAGTATCTCAAAGCCATCACCATCAGGTAACTTGATATCCAGAAGCACAACAGGATACTGGCGCTCACCGAGGCGCTCGCGGGCGTCTTTAAGGCTAGGGGCAATATCGACTTGGATATTCTCCACGCGCAGATATTCGGTATATATTTTGCGCAGACTAGCGCTATCCTCGACAATCAGCACGTCAGCAAGTTGTTCAGACATATCGTACTTCCATCAGTAAGCTCGTCCTTGAGGCCCGTGTACTCTTAAAAAGCCCTTCACAGGGTGCTTGTAAACTTTATCTGCAAACTTAAGCGTTGAGCTTGGCGGAGAATTGCTGCAGAGCATCAAGCACTGCTTCAAGCTTTGCCGGTACTTCTGGTACGAGCGAATCAACCAGGTCGTAATCGCCGGTTTTGGCACTCTTCTCAATTTTCTCACTCAATGAGCGCAAAGCTTCAGCACCGAATGTGGCTGAGGTGCCTTTGAGCGAGTGAGCCTCAACCGAGAGTGCAGCGTAGTCCTTTTCCGCCAGGTTTTTCTGAATATTCTCTACACGCTGGGCGGATTCCGCTTCAAACACCTCGATGAGACTAGGCAGGAAATCGATCGAAGTGTCTTCTAGAAGACGCTCCATAGTATCCAAATTAAGCACGCTGCCGATGGTAGCTGCAAAATCTGCTTTTAAAGAAGCTAAGGCAGTAGACATAGTATTTCCTCATTACTACTGGAATATATTAGAGCCGCGCCTTAAAACGCGGTTGCACTAAGATCTAAGCAATTGCCGTACCAACTTTTCGCAAAAACATCAAAAATTAATAACGCTTAAAATAAGCCTAGATTCATCATCTGTGTTGCAGACAACCGCAACTCGGCTTTATCGACGAACACATAAACACATACGTCTGAAAAATCTACTTAATTGCATCGCATTTTGCAAAGCAAAATGAAGCCAGCACAAAGCGCTCTTGGGTAAAACACACCAACAGCATTTAAGTTCAAAGGGTGAGAGCAATTGGCACGCTAAATGCTTCATATATTCAAACGAACTTAGGATTGAAGTATGAATATGCAAGCCAAGCCAGAGCAAGTCGCCACACAAAGCGCAGAGCAGAAGCTTCCAGTGCTAATAGTTGATGACAGCCCGACTGAGCGAATGCGGCTTGTTCAACTACTACAAGCACTTGGCCACAGCGTAGTTGCAGCCGTAGATGGTGTCGATGCATTAGAAAAGATGGAAGAGCGGCCCTATCAGTTGATCATCAGCGATCAGACAATGCCGCGCATGGATGGACGAGAGCTCTGCCGACGCCTGCGCAATACCGCCGAATATCAACAGCCATACATCATTATGCTAACCGCAAACGGTGAGCACGACGACTTGGTCGCGGGGATGGATGCCGGTGCTGATGATTTTCTCAGCAAACCCGCACACAAAGAGGAGCTCAGGGTGCGCCTCGCTGCTGGCGAGAGAACTGTGCGAATGCGCAATGCCATAGAGTTGCAGAATGAGGCACTACGGGAAGCGCAGCAGCAAAATGAGAGAGAGCTCGCACTGGCGGCCAAACTGCAGAACGAGTACGTCCCCTCAGCGCAGTGGCTCTCGCCAACACTACAGCTCTCAAGCCACTTCTCTATGACTCGCGGTATTGGTGGTGACTCGATGGGCGTCATAAGCCCGAAGCCTGGGCAGAGCCTACTTTACCAGATTGATGTAATGGGGCATGGGATTGCATCCGCCATGCTCTCGTTTGCGCTACAAAACGCAATACAGCAGATGCTCGGTTATCATGTCTCGCACGGATCTATGCCACCGCTGCACCAGATCTGCCGCCGCTTGAATGAGCGCTTTCCAAGCGAACGCTTCTCCGGCCTTTATTTCACTATGCTACTGGCGCTGATCGACGAGAACAGCGATAAGCTCAGCTACTGCCAAGCCGGCCATCCTCACCCTTGCGTACTTAGCCCTGAGGGCGAAATGCTGCAGGTGAATCGGGGCAGCTTCCCTATCGGTCTGTTTGATTTCGCCGACTACGAAACACGCACCCTACCATTTATGCCGGGAAGCTTGCTAATGCTCAGTAGCGATGGCCTCTTCGATGTACTCTCCCCCGCAGGAGAAACGCTGGGAAGAGAAAGCGTTGAGAAGCTGCTCACGCAGAACGTTAATCAAGACGCCGAAACTCTACTCGAGCGACTCGTTAGCACCAAACGCGCTTGGCAGAAAAACGAACCTCTCGCTGATGATGTTTCAGTGTTGCTGGTTAAGCGTTCACTCTCAGGCCAGGTTCAACCCGCGATTGAACGCCCGCTCGTTTTGACTCTCCAACCAACTGAGACTGAGGCTGGTGAGACCATCGCCGCGATCGAGGCACACCTGAAGCTTCTATCGATAAGCGAGGCGCTTATTGCCCGTATTCAAACTACGGTTGCTGAGCTGTTAAACAATTATGTAGAGCACGCTAGCTGGGAAGCGAGCGAATCGAGCCCCTACATAGAGCTTAGCCTGAAAAGCAACGGCAGCCGTATCGAAGTCGTGATATCAGAATATGCAGCTCCCATACCCCATCTGTGCCCACCGAAGCCGATGGATTTGTTGGCTGAGTCGGGGCGCGGCTACCACATTCTTCTGAACTGGGTCGATAACATCCAGACAGAGAGAGCAAATGATCAAAATTCTTGGATTCTACAGTACAAAAATAGTTTGTAATTTCAAATGTGGCATAGTGCTTGCTAGTCAGTAGATAAGTTAAATATGAATCTGGATCCACAATTTGCATCCAGTAACTGAATCAAAAGAGACAAGACGTCAGAGGTGTATCATGTCAGTAAGTGTTAGTTCATACGGTGAAGCAGAAGTTGTTCATCTGCCTGAGAAGCTCACCATGGCCAACGCCGCAGAAGTTAAGAACTCGTTGAACGCAATGATTGATGAGGGACATCACCGCCTCGTAGTTGACATGGCGGGCCTAAACTTTACAGATTCGAGCGGCCTCGCCGTACTCGTGTCACTCTATAAGGGCATAGGTGCGAAAAAAGGCCATGCCGTTCTGCTCTCGCCACAGCCGAGCGTACAGTCTCTACTAGAGCTGACTCGCCTGCAGGAACTGTTCGAGATCTACCAGGATCCCAAAGCGGCTATCGACCGCGTTACTGCAGCTTGATGTAGAGCTGCAGTGTGCCAGCGACAGAAGCCCACGCTCTGCATGAGGCGCTTTACGATGCACTCCGAGCTCATCTCTACACGGAGGTGGGCAGTTCTCAGCAGGCACTTTCAAAAACACTCAGCTCTTACCACCAAATAGCTCAGCGCGCTGGGCTACTACCCCTTCCCAAAATTACACTGGAAGTACTCGCCCAGCAGAACAACGACCAGAAAATTTTGAGAGCCGAACTGCGTGCTCTCTATCTCGGAATCTTGCGGGTCGTTTGCAAAGATGGAACCTTAGAGTGGGAAAGCCTCGAGATAGAGCTCTGCTCTAAGCTACAAAAGCTGATCTTGTTAAACCGATCGCTAAACCCCATCAGATATCTTTTACACCCCACAGATTGGCACAGGAGCATCCGGGCTTTATTGGTGAGCAGGTCTGACCTCCTACTACCACTCATTCTGTTTAGCGACTCGGATGAGATCGCAAAGTGGCTCCGCCGCACCTTAAAAGTGGAGAGTAGCAGCACCCCTGCAACAAGCTACGCGCGCCTCCTTGACGGGCATTTGACTGCTCGAATCTCACGCGCTTGCACGCCCAACCCAGCCTGATTGGGAAGTTGGCACGTCGCTTGCTAGACCTTCACAAGTTTAGATATTTTCGTTCAGAGATAATGACCAGAGTAGCGCTATGAGTAGTATAACCATGAGCCACAAACATATTCCGCGCGACGAGCAAGTTGCTCTGAGTAAGCTACAGCAGGCTGGCATCAGCTTCAGCGATCTCACTCGCGACGCATTTATCAATTGGGTCTCCCTGGCGCTCCTAACTCCAGGAAACCAGACACTTATATTTGCTGACAGTCTGGCGCTGAACCATTGCCAGGGTGACACCCTCGCTATGGAGACCCTCAAGCGTGCCGAGCTAGTGGTTCCCCGTGGTCGATCACTGAAAGTACAGCTGCAGGGGCTGGGGCGACAGCTTAATGGTGAGCCGCATGTCTCCCGTCTTTATGACGAGCTGCTGGTTGAGGTTGAGCACCGTCAACTGCATATCTGTTTCCTAAGCGCCTCTGATAAAGAGGCGCGCACAATGGAGACGCTGCTACTTGCGCGCTACCCTAAGCTCGATTTCAGCATTGAGATCATGGGAGGCCAGTACCGCTTCAGTACCAGCGAGCTTGCAGCAAAATTGAACAGTGCTGATACACGGATCGTTCTCAGCTTGTTACCAAGCCCGCAGCAAGAGCGTTTGCTCTCCCGATTGAATCTCCACCTTAAGCACCAACTGCTAGTGGGGCTTGGCTCAGGTTTTACTGATGCGCTCTCTCAGATGCAGAGTTTAAATCCTGGGATATTGGGAACTCTCCGTGGCTGGGTCCGCAGTCGCCGTCACTCTATAGTGCTGCGCCCACACCACTGGCCAAGTTATATCGCACGCTCACTGTTTCAAGGACGTGAAAAAGAGCAGCAGTCGCAGATCAACAGCTCACTTGTCAGCTCCGGATGGCGCACTCGTCAGCTGCGTACAAGTATTGCGGTCAAAGCGATGAGCTTTCGTGGAAAACGTAAATTGGGAATGATCTTCAAACGCCTGATCGATCTCTTCGGCGTGGGGGCAGGTCTATTACTGCTATCCCCTCTGCTGTTGCTCGTCGCTCTCACCATAAAGCTCACTTCAAAGGGGCCAATTTTCTATTCTCAAATTCGCGTGGGGCGGTTTGGTAAGAGATTTCGCATGTGGAAGTTCCGCTCCATGTACACAGATGCAGATAAACGCAAAGCCGAGCTAGAAGCGCAAAACGAAATGCAGGGCGGCGTGCTCTTCAAAATGAAGAAGGATCCGCGCATTACACCCATAGGCCGGATCATTCGCCGCCTCTCAATTGATGAGTTGCCACAGCTATTCAACGTTATGACGGGTGAAATGTCCTTGGTTGGCCCGCGCCCCGCTTTACCGCAGGAGGTTGAGACCTACCCTGTACTTGCACGAGCTCGCTTGGAGGTAAAGCCGGGCCTGACGGGACTTTGGCAAATCTCCGGACGCTCCGATCTGCCCTTCGATAAGCAGGTGCTCCTCGACACAGCTTATGTCCATACGCAATCAACAACCAACGATATAAAGCTTATCGCAAAGACTATCCCCGCGGTTATCAGCGGCAAGGGAGCTTACTAAAATGAAGATGTATAAATCGGCCATCCTATTTGCTGACCGCAAAGGCGAAGAGTTAGCGCCACTGAACGAGCAGTACTCCCCTGCTCTACTACCGATCGCCGGCAAGAGCCCGCTCGAATTTTGGTTTGAATATCTGTGCGAGCAGAAAGTCGAAGAGGTGTTCATCTTTGTTGGTGCGCACAGTACAGCGATTAAAGCACAGTTCCCCTCTGGCGAGCACTGGGGCTTCAAGCTTAGCTATCTACTCTCTAAAGGCGAAGAGTTACCGCAGAGCCTGGTAGAGCGTAATGCTTCGCAACTGCCAAGCGACTACCTTGCCGCGCGCGCTGATGTTGTGCCTCAGCCACGCAATGACGGATCACTAAGCAACTGCTTTAGCTGTGATGATGATCAGGAGATGAGCGTATCAACGCTTCAAAGTCTTGCTTGGGGGGAGATGAAAAACGGCCCACAAACCCCGCAATTACTGCTTAATCTGCAGGAGTATGCGGATATAACAGCACAGGTTCTCGCATCGAAACTCTGGTGCTGCACGCCACGCGGTCTGATGCTAGACGATCACAAATGGACAGCGACACCAGAGTTTTCGGCTGAGCGAATTGAGGCCGTTGACGATGCCATCTACGTCGGACGCGAGTCGATAGTTGATCGCTCGGTATCTATTAAGGGGTGCGTCAGCATTGAGGCAAACTGCTTTGTCGATCGCGGTGCCAACTTAAATAACGCCATAATTTTGCCAGGAAGCTATATCGGTCAGAACGTCAGCGTTGATAATTCGATTGTTGCGGGTAGTCTCCTGATCGACTTAAAACATGGCTTGGCTCAGCAGATTAGTGATCCAGCGCTGCTATCCCCGATCGATATGAACGCTGCGCTCACCCGAACAGAGAATAGCGAGCGCTTCGCTGCAGCCATGCTTATGCTGCTTAGCGCCTGGTTCGTGTTGCCTCTAGCGCTATTAGGCCGCAGAAAAGGGAGCCCTACCTTGTCACGCCGCACTCACCGCTCGAACCGTGGCTCGCGCAACTATGCGATTGAATTGGAACTTCTCAGTTTTAATACCCGTTGGACGGGTATTAACCGCTGGCCGCAGCTGGTTCATGTCATTGATGGTGACCTGAAGCTATTCGGCACGCCAATAGAAGCTGTCGACCAGGCGCCAGAGCAAGACCTCGCACTCGCACAGGGAGTTTTAACCCCAGCGGATTTACATCCTAATTACGCCTTTGACGACATTGAGATGCAACTCTGGGGGCTCGAGCTCGCCAACACGAAGCGCAGCTTTCTGGCGAACACGTTAAAAGGGATCAGTGCCATGACGCTTCCCAAATTGGGACGCAAAAAGACCGCTCTAGAAAGCTGACGTTTTTCAGGCGTATACACTACACTGTAAGAGATGATCTCTTATGGAACGTAAATGTTGCGCGCAGTTATAGCAGTTCTGCTGCTAACACTCTCACTCAGCAGCCCATCAGCCCTCGCTGAGGGCCGCGTACTTATCCTCAACGGCTATGTAGATGGGCTGCCGTTTCCGCGGCGCATCAAAGAGGAGATTCGCAACCAACTCGAGGAGAATGTCCCCGGCATTGTGGTTCACTCTCAGTCACTCGATATATACCGCCCCCAAAGCGAAGAGTATAAGCAGCTTCTTGTTGACCTAATCACCCACACCTATGCAGACCAAATTGACCTTATAGTAGCGCTGGATCCCAACGCCTTCTTTTTCTATCGGGAGCGCCTCTCAAAAGTATTCAGTGATGTCCCTGTTATCTATTCAAATGATAGAGGAACAGTGACGGATCTTCGTGCCAATGAATATAGCTTGCTGATACGTCCCAATTTTCGTGAAACATTGCGAATTGCTCGCCACCATATCCCTGACCTAAAACGTATCTACCTCGTCGGTGATGAGTACAACCAAGAGTTAACCCAGACAACCTTAGAGGGGCTGATCGAGGGAATTGAGCTGGTGGAACTTGGAGGACTGCCGCTACAAAGCATGCGCGACGAGATCAGCAAGCTAGGCGCAGGTGACCTGCTCTTTTTCCAGCTCCTGTTTGCCGATGGCGAGGGTACTCCTATGGTGCCCCCTATCCGCTACCTTAGGGAGTTCTCTGGGATCAGTCCCGTCCCCACCGTCTGTATGTATGCCAACTTTATAGCGCAAGGCTGTCTTGGAGGCTCTGTATCTAGCCCCCAAGATCAGGCTGGAGCAATTGTAGAGGCGATTCAGACCTTTACCTACGACGAAGCCTCTCTACCTACTGCGACGTGGGAGCGACTCGCTGCACCGCCTACTGGACAGGTGTTACGCCGTTTCGCATCGCAATCTCTGGTGGACTACCCGAAGCTGACAACTTACGACCTAGATCGTCGTGAACTCCCCGGCGTCACCTACCTCAATAAGCCGGCGCCGATCTATCAAGGCTACGCGCGTGAGCTGAGTATTGCTGCGATCGGCGCATTGGCGCTGCTTGTGGTCCTAACTATCTACCTCTCGATAGTGCAGCGCCAACGCAATGTGCTTCACCGCTTCGCAGCTCTAACGGACAACGTCCCCACTGGCATCTTCTGGCTGGATGATCGGCTCCGTCGTTGGCATCATAATAGTCGCATTGAACAGTGGGCGAATGAATTAAACCGGCCGGTTCACGAAATTCGTGAGGCGGCTATGGAGCACCTGCTCCAACAGCTGGAGAAGCCAGGGGATTTCGAGCTCAATGACGGTAAAAATGGTCGCTTTTTTCGTGTGCGTGCAACTGAGTTTGAGTCTCATCCAGAGATCCTCCTGCTTGAGGACACAACAGTCACTCATGAATACCAGCGCCGCCTGCAACAGCAAGCGATGATAGATGATCTGACCGGCCTTCCCAATCGCAGAACGCTAAACATCTCGCTTAAGCGCTGGTGTGCATCAAGTCGCCGCGACGCAAACCCTTTCGCGGTGATGTTGATCGATCTAGATGGATTCAAACCGATCAATGACCAGCATGGACACGCGACCGGCGATCATGTTCTAGCTACAATCTCAGAGCGTTTACAGAGCCGAACCAGACAAAATGATCTTTTTGGACGTCTTGGCGGTGATGAGTTCCTGCTCTTGGCCGAGGGAGTAACGAACAGGGAAGAGAGCCAGCAACTGTGTGATCAGATACAGTCGATTATTCGCGAACCCATTGAGTGTACCGCCGCCGATAGAGTGTTCGAGGTCAGTGTAGGTGCAAGCGTAGGTGTTGCGCTCTGCCCTACGCACAGCACTGATGCAGGGGAGCTATTACTACTGGCTGATCGCGCAATGTACCAAGTTAAAGAGCGTGGCAAAGGCACTTGGGGGCTCTATCAGCCCCCTAATGATGAGGCCTTAGACGCCTAGTCCCATGGCTTTGCGCAGAGCAAGGTAGACACCATTGCTCCAGCCAAAACCATCTTGTACGGCATACTCTCCGCCACCCGATAGCAGCTCTGGCTGCTCAACATTGTATTTCTCAATCATTTTGCCATGCTGTCTAAATATGATCTCATTGGTCTGTAACCAGGCTGAGGCAGCTTCCTGCGCCAACTCATTGAAGCCGTAGTTATTCAGCCCAATAAAAGCGATCCACTGCAAGGGTGCCCAGCCGTTGGGAGCATCCCACTGCTCACCCGAGTGCACATCCGTAGTAACCCATCCACCCTTGCGCAGCAGCCGCTGCTCTACAACTGCTACAACACTTGCGGCTTGCTCCTCGGTGGCAATGCCTGCAAAGAGCGGAAAAAGAGTCGCCAATGTTAGTCTCTTGGTGGAGGTCATCGAGCCTGACTCCAGATCCACAAAATAGCCCGCTTGGTTATCAAAGAAGCGTTTCTGAATAATTTCTCCACGGGCTTCTGCAGCAAGTGCATAGCGCTGTTCACTTGCAATATGCCCTGTCGCCGCTGCAGCTCGGGCGAGCGTCGATTCGAGCAGGTAGAGCAAGGTATTAAGGTCGACCGGGAGTAGCTCGGTTGTACGAATTGTCGTTAGCGAGTCATCAACACACCAGCGGGAGGAGAAATCCCAGCCTGACTCTGCACCCGCGCGTAGGTTGCGATAGAGTTGCTGCGTATCTTGGGCACTCTTCTCACTCAGCTCAACATCCTCTATGTAGGACTCTTGGCGCGCGGTGGCGACATCATCCCAGTAACGATTAACAACCCCCCACTCGCTGAGCGTTACTCGACGATAGGCACGCTTCGAAGCTAAAGCATCGGCACCATCCATCCAGAACCTATACTCCCGCTCCAGCGCGTCAAAATAGCGCGCATAGGCCTCAGTGTCCCCTTCGCTCTGCAGAAGCTCCACCATCAAGGCGAAGAATGGCGGTTGAGAACGGCTGCAGAAGTAGCTGCGGTTACCATTGGGTATGAAGCCGAGGGTGTTAATCAGATCAGCAAAGTTATCCACCATGGCACGCAGTAACTCCCCCTCACCCTGTGCCGCTAAGCCCAACTGTGTGAAGTAGCTGTCCCAATAGTAGATCTCATTAAAACGCCCGCCTGGAACAATGTAGGGTTTTAATAGTGGCAAACGGCTTGAGTACTCACTGAGTGTTTCGGGTTTACGCGTCAATACCGGCCAAAGCTTACGAATATGCTCACAGATATCCGAAGATGCATCAGAGCGCACATTAGGCACCTCCTCTGCGCGAAAAAATTCAGCAACGAAGCTGCCAAGATCAAATTCTGGACTCCCGCACTGTTCAAGGTAAGCCCTGTTGATCTCCTGCGGGCTGCAGAGAGGCTCTAAGTCCACAAATGTTTTAGAGTCAGCAAACAGGCCACTCGTCTGCACGGCAATAAAGAGTTGTGGGTAGGCTTGGTCTGGAGTGAGCATCACATCTGCCTCATAACGCACTTAAGTTAAGTCGGCAGATTTTCGCTACCTAGAGATCAATTGCAAGCTTTAAAGATTAATCCTGATAATGCTGACAGCAGAGACTATGCTTAGGGAGTGTTTTAGCGATAAAGGAAAGCTGTATGAACACCGATAAACCTCAAGAAGTGATGTTGAAGCTTCGTAATATAACTATTGAGGATATTCCTCAGCTCGAAGCGCTGATGGATCGTGTCTATGATGACATTGGCGGATCCTGGCCGCGGGAGTCACTGGAGAAGCTGATAGATGAATTTCCCGAAGGGCAAATCACCATTGAGGATAAGGGAGAGCTGGTTGCTGCTGCACTTGCGGTGCGTTGCTCTCATGGTCGATTTACGCGCCAGCACACCTACGACGACCTTCTGGGACGACGTGAGATTTTTCGCCACAACGCAAAGGGTGATGCGCTCTATGGTCTCGATCTTTTTGTTCATCCAGACTACCGCCACTACCGACTTGGCCGACGGCTTTACGACGCGCGAAAAGAGCTCTGTGTACAGCTGAACCTACGCTCAATTATTGCTGGTGGTCGTATCATCAACTACCACAAATACTCTGACGAGATGAGTCCCGAGCAGTATATCCGTGCCGTCAAACAGCGCGAAGCTTACGATCCGATCCTCAGCTTCCAACTTGCAAATGATTTTCAGGTTCTGCGCATTTTACGTAACTATCTGCCTGAGGATGAGCGCTCCAAAGGCTTTGCCACCCTGTTAGAGTGGAGCAATATCGTCTATGAGCCAGAGACTCTGGAGGTGGAGAAATTCCGCAAGAAATTTGTGCGTGTCAGCATTGTTCAGTGGCAGATGCGTTCTACAAAAAGCTTCGAAGAGTGGCTTGAGCAGGTAGAGTATTTTGTTGACTCTATGGCTGATTATACCGCCGACTTTGTACTCTTCCCGGAGTTCTTCAACGCACCATTGATGAGTATGGGTGACCAGAAAAATCAGTATGAAGCGATTCGTTTCCTCGCTAGCTACGCCCAGCAGACAATCGATGCCATCCAAAACTTTGCCGTCTCTTACAACATTAATATCATTGCGGGCAGCATTCCCGTGCTTGAGGGGAACACACTCTACAATAATGCCTACCTCTTCCGTCGTGATGGTTCGCGGGAAGTGCAACCTAAAATCCACATCACACCGCATGAGCAGCGAGATTGGGTAATTAGCGGTGGGCGCTCACTGCAGGCCTTCGATACTGATGCAGGCCGAATTGGTGTGCTGATCTGTTACGACGTTGAGTTCCCTGAACTGCCCCGACTGCTGCGCCAACAGGGAATCGACATCCTGTTCGTCCCCTTCTGGACTGATACCAAAAACGGTTTCCTGCGCGTACAGCGCTGTGCTCAGGCAAGGGCGATAGAGAATGAGATCTACGTCGCTATAGGTGGCAGTGTCGGTAATCTGCCGCAAGTACAAAACGTAGATATCCAGTACGCGCAGTCAGCCGTCTACTCGCCTTCAGATTTTGCCTTCCCGCATGACGCAACCATGGCTGTTAGCACCCCAAACACAGAGATGGCGCTGATTGCAGATTTGGATCTGGAGCTACTCAATGATCTGCGACTTTCGGGTTCGGTTACTAACGGTAAAGATCAACGGGCAGATCTTTATCGCTTAAAATGGCTGGGCGATTAGCTCTTGTCGTCCCAAACCACTCGATTTCGCCCCGCCCGTTTTGCTTCATAGAGGGCGTTATCGGCGCGCTGCAACGCCTCTTCGGCGTTGTAGCTACCAGCGTCTAGCGTAACACCGCCAATGGAGATAGTTAGGTAGTTGGAGACCTCGCTACATGCATGCGGATAAGCGCGCTGCTCCACCGTATGACGCAGTTTATCTGCCTGTTGCTGTGCACCCTTAAGGGATGTGTCTGGCCAGAGCATTAGAAACTCCTCTCCACCAATTCGCGCTGCTAGATCCGCAGCACGGCGCGAAACGCTTTTCAGTTGGTGAGCAATAAAGACCAGCGCCTTGTCCCCCTCAGGATGCCCATAGCAATCGTTGAAGTTCTTGAAGAAGTCGACGTCCACAATCGCAAGAGAGAGCGGCGCACCACTCCTATTAGCTCTCGCTAGTTCACGTTGAAACAGCTCGTCAAAACCGCGACGGTTGTACAAGCCTGTGAGCGGGTCGCTGATTGCCAGCGCTTCGAGTTGATGACGCTGCTGCTGCAGTGCCAATTGGCTCTCAATACGCAATTTAACCGCCGTTGGGCGAAAAGGTTTGGAGATGTAGTCACTGGCACCGAGTTGAAGTCCACGCTCCTCATCAGCTTCATTCGTTAAGCCGGTCAGAATAATCACTGGCAGTTGTTGCAGGTGGGGCTCCGAGCGGATAAGCGAGAGGAGCTCAAAGCCACTCATGCCAGGTAGGTTAAGATCTAGCAGAAGAAGATCAACCGGTTCATCACCATTGAGAATCTGCAAACCAGATTCAGCATCCGCGCATACCTCCAGCCTGTAACTGTCTCGCAGCAAGCGCTGAAGCGCCTTTTGATTTGAGACTTCATCTTCAATGATTAACAACCTTTGATGCTTCACGGTACTCCTTACTACTCTCTGTAAAAACCTACAATGGCTCTCAGCGCGCGTAACTTATGTCCAACACTCAGCTCTTAGGCAAAACCGCGTTCTGGGGAAGATCAACACCCGCCCAGCCGGTGCGCATAAATGCGCGAATATTCCCATGATCGCTCCCATCAGGGTTTTGTATTACATCGTCTCGGTAATATTTTCCGAAACAGTTTAGCGTTGCCGCCTCATCCAAATTATTGAGGCGCGCAAAGCCCAGAATCTTGCATGACCCTTGATTCTGTTCAGCACTATTTAACTGGTCGCCGTTTTTGAAGGCGCTAGGTGTATGTTCATACTCAGCACCAATCACGGCCATTACCTGATCAAACTCTACGGTTTCAGGTGCAGACTCTAGCTGCTGTAGCAGAGCCGTGGTTGTCGTGATTGTAGTAGCTGTCGTGGACATTTTAATTTCTCCTGTTGTTAGTGTAGACCCAAGTTGAGCGGGTTGCTCCAGCACAACGTACCGCTGCCATATAGCCTCGACTTGGTCGACCACCTCGATAGCCAAAGCAACACCCTGCTGTAATTCTGTATCAGAGAGAGCTGATAAGCGCTCGAACTTACGTAAGTGCTCAAGCTTCAGCCCAAGATCACGCGTAAGCGTGGCGTAGTCCAGCCAAGGGTTGCCTAAGCCCGCGTACTCCCAATCGATAAGATGCAACTCGGGATTCCAGAGCAGATTACCGCTGTGTAGATCGTGATGCACTAGGCACTCACCAATATCGGGCAACAGTGCCAGCGCAGATTCAGTCTCATTCACCAGTTGTACCAACCCCGGAGCCGATTGTTGGAAGTGGTAGCGATACTGCTTAAACAGACCGGGATAATCAATAGAACAAACATCAGTAATAGAATGTAATTTATTGATTAGATTAATAATATCCTGCGTTTTTTCGGCATCGAGCTGATCACGAGATAGAGCTTCTCCGTAGTCAGGCATAAGCAAAAGACCGAGCTCTATATCGATAAGCCGAGGCTGCAGCACTCGCTCTATTCCCGTGAGTCGCTCAAGCACTCTAGATTCGCGATCGATATCAACTCCGGGGGGCGGACTGACGGCAGGCGTTACACGTGCAACCCAATTTACACCTCTATGCGTGGCGGCAAAGAGGTTGTGCCTTGTACCCAAAGTGAACATAGGTTGCCAATCCAATGATTCGCCGAAGTGTGAAGCCAATCGGATTTCAACTGCTTCAGGCATGACAAGGGCATGATCAGTCAGTATCATTTGTGCGCGTCAGTGATATATCCAATTTCTGTACCATCTTCTTGGCTAAGCCTATAGGACTTTTACCATGAGATCAGCCGTTTTATCGACTGCTATCGCTCTATCTTTTGTTACATCTACAGCGACCGCTGCAACTACGCTTAACGTCTACACCTACGACTCCTTCGTCTCTGAGTGGGGCCCAGGGCCACAACTTAAGAGCGCATTTGAAGAGCAGTGCGGATGCACCCTCAACTTTATCGCGGTAGAGGACGGTGTATCTATTCTAAACCGCAGCAGAATTGAGAAATCCTCCACAGAGGCCGATGTACTTCTGGGTTTAGACCTAGGGCTGATTAAAGAGACCGCTGAGCTGGGCTTAGTGCAGCCGCATCAGGTCGATACGGCCGCTATTAAAGCTGACTTGAACTGGCAGAGTAATCTATTTGTACCCTTCGACTACGGCCACTTCGCCTTTATCTATGACAGCAGCAAAATTTCTGCGCCTGCATCGTCGCTGCAGCAACTTGTTGAGTCGAATGCCAGCGTTATCTACCAGGATCCACGCACGAGCACCCCCGGCCAAGGGATGATGCTCTGGATGAATGGCGTCTTTGGCGAAGCTACAGGGCCAGCTTGGACACAACTTGCGAGCCACACCGAGACCGTAACAAAGGGCTGGTGGGAAGCCTATAGCCTGTTCCTAGAGGGCGGTGCCGACTACGTCCTGAGTTACACAACCTCACCCGCCTACCACCAGGTAGCCGAAGGCGTTGATAAGTATAAAGCTGCGCAGTTTTCTGAGGGGCATGTAGCCCAAGTAGAAGTAGCAGCCATCAGCGCGTTCACCGATAAACAGCAGCTGGCAAATCAGTTTCTGCAATTTTTGATTAGCCCTGAAGCACAGGCCATCATTCCGGTAACAAACTGGATGTTACCTGTCATTGAAGGTGTTGATCTTCCTGAAGCTTTTGACACCCTGGTAGAGCCAGAAACGATCGATTTTTCGCCAGAGACGATCGCTGAGAACCGCGCCGATTGGATCAAAGTCTGGCGTGAAGCAGCGTCAAACTGAGACGCTTAATGACACTGCGATCGGTGCAGCAGCTTAGCGCATATGCGGCGCTAGCCTGTCTGATCGCAGTTACCTTCCGCGCTTTTCAGGGGCTAGCTGGCTTCGATGATGCACACTTTGATAGTGCACTCCTGCGGGATGCCTATACCCTAAAAATCCTCAAATTTTCGCTCTGGCAGGCACTACTGAGCACACTGCTTTCGGTAGCTCTTGCCTGGCCATGTGCTCGCCTGCTCTACCGTCTCAATCCAAAGGGAACCCAGCAACTGCTGCGGCTCTGCTTGCTGGCATTTGTAACTCCAACGCTGGTGATCATCACCAGCGTTATGATTCTATTTGGACCACAAGGGGCGCTGCGCCCGCTTTTGCCAGAGGAGTGGAAACTCTTCGGGCTAAACGGCATTTTGCTAGCACACTTCTATCTCAACTTCCCGCTCGCGCTACGCATCCTTACACAGCACTATCAGGCCTTGCCCCTTGGGCTTGAGCGCTTGGCTAGCCAGCTCAAATTTAGTGCTTGGCAACGCTTTCGGATTCTCGAACTTCCCCAACTTCGAGCGCCGCTGCTATCGGTGTCGATTCTAATCTTTATACTCTGTTTTAACTCCTTCGCCGTAGTTCTGGCTCTCGGAGGAGGCCCAAGCGCGACCACCTTTGAGCTCGCCATCTATCAAGCACTGAAGTACCAATTCAATTTGACGGAGGCGCTGACGCTTGCATGGGTTCAATTTGCGATCGCTGGAGTCCTATTCGCACTTACAGCGCTGCTAAGTCGCATTGATTGGCTCGGCGCGGCTCGCCAGGTAGTCGGGTGGAAGCCCAGCGTAGCGCCTATTCCAAGGGCGATTGGCACACTATTCTACGTCCTTATTTGGACGCTAATGCTACTACCGTTTTTTGCCTTGCTAGCCTCACTGCAACTCGAAAAGCTGCTATCAATTGACCTCCACAGGCTGTTTGCTAGCCTTGGTCGGTCGCTACTTTTGGCACTTGGCTCAACGCTTGTTGCACTCACTATCGCCCTACTCGTGTTACCACCGCAGGCTGAGGCATTAACAGCGAGGCGAAATCTTAAAGCAGCACTGCTTAACTGGCTTGCCAGCCACCACCTCGTCGCGCCTGCAATGGTGCTCTCTACGGGTATCTATATAGGTCTACTAGCAGACGGGGCGCTCAAACAGTGGAGCCTATTCTGGCTGGTTCTGCTAAACGCGCTACTTGTGCTCCCCTTTATGTTGACCCAACTGCGTTCAAGTGCCGCCAGCTATCATCAGCAATACAATAAATTAATCGCAAATCTCAAACTTAACCTTTGGCAACGCGCAGGGATCTACTTTTGCTATTTGCGTCCTCCCCTCCTTTCGGCCTTTGCTCTCGGGCTTCTGCTGGCACTTGGCGATGTCTCTATATTTGCGATCTTTGGGCGCTACGACGCGCCCACACTCCCTTGGCTGATATATAGCTATGCAGGCAGCTACCGCCTTGGAGAGGCAGCTATCGCAGCACTGTTACTACTAATGGTCTGTGCACTCCTGCTGTTAGTATTAGAGAAATCCCACCGCCAACATAAGGTGTAA
>JABXHP010000155.1 GCA_013373575.1 Oceanospirillaceae bacterium
AAAAAGGCGCGCCGTTTAAGGCGCGCCTTTTGAGAGAAGTATTCAGCAATGCTTAGTGGCTAGAAGCTGCACCTGCACCGCGTGGAATACGGATGTCTTCAACAATCTGCTGGATCTCAGCTGGTGGTTCAGCCGTCATAGAGGATACTATCTTAGCAACGATGAAGTTGAGGATCATACCGACGGTACCGAAACCTTCTGGAGAGATACCCATGATCCACTGATCAGATGTACCACCCAAGAACTTGAAGTAGACGATGTAAGCCAGAGTCACTGCAATACCCGCAACCATACCTGACACTGCGCCTGCAGTATTCATGCGCCTGCTGAAGATACCCATCAGGATTGCTGGGAATACAGACGAAGCTGCCAGACCGAATGCAAGTGCTACCACCTGCGCCACGAACCCTGGCGGGTTAACCCCAAACCAACCGGCCACAAGAATCGCAACTACTGCAGCCCCGCGGGCATACAAGAGTTCCTGTTTCTCGGACAAGTTCGGATTGATCGTCTTCTTCATCAAGTCGTGCGAAATCGATGTCGAAATTACTAGCAACAGACCGGCCGCTGTAGAGAGTGCCGCGGCAACTGCACCAGCCGCCACCAGAGCAATTACCCAGTTTGGTAGCTGAGCGATCTCTGGGTTAGCCAGTACCATGATGTCACGGTTAACAGTCAGCTCGTTCTCTTCAGTTTTGCTGTAGAAAACTTTACCGTCGTTGTTTTTGTCTTCCCACTTGATCAGACCAGTATTCTCCCAACGAGCGAACCAATCAGGGATCTGGCTGTATTCGCGACCTGTATTCTCAACGCCGTTTACAGTCTGGATCAGGTTAACGCGACCGAAGCCAGCAACACCAGGAACAGACGTGTAGAGGATAGCAATGAAGATCAGCGCCCAACCTGCAGATGCGCGAGCATCCTTTACGCGAGGTACAGTGAAGAAACGTACGATTACGTGGGGTAGACCTGCAGTACCTGCCATCAGAGCGAATGTCATAAAGAACAGGTCGATAGTGGTCTTGGATCCGGCGGTGTACTGTGCAAATCCAAGCTCGACTGAAAGCTGGTCAAGCGTAGCAAGAACCGACTGCCCGCTATCCAGAGTTGCACCCAGTGCCGTCTGCGGCAGGAGGTGACCTGTAACCTGCAGCGACAGGAAGATCGCTGGAACCATAAATGCCAGGATCAGTACACAGTACTGAGCAACCTGGGTGTAAGTGATACCCTTCATACCGCCGAGTACAGCGTAGAAGAATACGATCGCCATACCGATCACAACACCTGTGTTGATGTCTACGTGGAGGTAACGTGAGAATACAATACCAACACCGCGCATCTGACCAGCAACGTATGTGAAAGAGATGATAATGGTACAGATAACCGCGATGGTACGTGCTGTGTTGCTGTAGTAACGGTCACCAATGAAGTCCGGCACTGTGAACTTACCAAACTTACGCAGGTAAGGGGCAAGCAGCATCGCCAGCAGCACGTAACCACCGGTCCAACCCATCAGGTAAGCTGATGCATCACGACCAACGAAAGATACGATACCCGCCAAAGATATGAACGATGCAGCAGACATCCAGTCAGCAGCAGTCGCCATACCGTTAGCGATTGGTGGTACACCGCCGCCTGCTACGTAGAACTCTTTGGTTGATCCGGCACGTGCCCAGATTGCAATACCAATGTAGAGGGCAAAGGAGCCACCTATAAAAAGAAACGTTAACGCGTCAAGACTCATCTTCTATCCCCTTACTCGTGAACGTCGTATTTTTCATCGAGCTTATTCATGCTGAACACGTATGCCCAGATCAAGCCAACGAAGACGAAGATTGAACCCTGCTGTGCGAACCAGAAGCCCAGTGGGAAACCGAAGAACTGGATCTGATCCAGTGCATCTACGAACAGAACGCCGCAGCCGTAAGAGACGACGAACCAGATCGATAGATAGGTGATGATAATACGCAGGTTCTCACTCCAGTAAGCCTGTGCATTTTCGTTGCTCAGTGACATAGCACCTTACCCTTCATGTTGGTTGTAATTATTAACGTTTTGGTAACGTCCTCGCGCGCTTATTTTTATATTCACGAGCCGTTTACCCTCTGAAACCTTGGCCGGCACCGAGTGCAGACTAAGCTGGGGGCAAGACTACGGAATCAGTAATAAAAGAACAATCTAGACCAATGTATAGGGCATAAGGACGCATAACGTAACTTATTGAAATATAATGTTGTTGAGCTATCTCTAATATAGAGGGACTATACTTAGGTTAAAGAACAGTTAGCGAAAAAAATCACTTTTTGCACAGTTCAAACAAAGAGTTAGAATAAGTTTTACCTCAATGCCCGACGCGGTAACACTTTTTAGGAGTGCTTATGCTCTCAGGATGGACAATCACTCTTCTCGCCGTGGGCTATCTGGGACTGCTATTCGGCATCGCTTGGTTAGGCGATCGAAGCAAGCTCGGTAAGGAGTGGGCTGGCAACCCCGTCATCTATTCACTCTCTCTAGCGGTCTACTGCTCCTCCTGGACCTTCTACGGTGCCGTGGGTCGCGCATCCACAAGTGGCTGGGAGTTTTTAGCCACCTATGTGGGCCCCGTGCTAGTGTTCCTCTTTGCCTGGCAAGTGATCGAGAAGATCAACCGGGTCAGCAAGCAACAGAACATCACCACCATCTCAGACTTCATCTCATCTCGCTACGGCAAAAGCCAGACCGTAGCGGTGCTGGTAACACTTATCGCCGTACTAGGCACTATCCCTTATATCGCATTGCAACTTAAGGCCGTGGCTGTCAGTTACAACGCTATCGCTCCTGGAGCAACTGAAGCGCTGAGTAAGGGTAGCGATACCGCACTGATAGTAGCGCTATTGATGGCGGTGTTCGCCATTCTGTTCGGAACACGCCACATCGATGCAACAGAGCACCATGAGGGGCTAGTACTCGCAGTGGCCTTTGAATCCATTGTGAAGCTTGCCGCCTTCATAGCGGCAGGCCTGTTTGTCACCTTCGAGATGTTTGGCGACATAAACAGTACAGTGGCGGCTGTGAAAAACGAACTCAGTGCAGCGGCAAAGTTTAACCGCCCCCTCACCGACGGCAGTTTCATTACTGAAATCCTTCTAGCCTGCGGTGCTATCATATGTTTGCCGCGCCAATTCCACGTCACCATTGTGGAGAACATTCGTAGCAGTAGCTTACGCATCGCGCGCTGGCTGTTTCCACTCTATCTAATTCCTCTGGCGCTATTCGTTCTGCCTATTGCTACCGCGGGCAACACTTATCTGCCGTACCACCCATTGGGCGCCGACTCATATGTGCTTACCCTGCCGTTAGCGGCGGGCCAAGATGCACTCGCCTCGTTCATATTCATAGGCGGCCTATCAGCTGCAACCTCAATGGTTATCGTTGCGGCAATTACGCTCGCCACCATGGTCTGTAACGACATAGTTATTCCGGTGCTGTTGCGCATACCCCAGCTACGCTTGGCAGAGTCACATGATCTAGGTGCGCTACTTCTGAGTGTGCGCCGCATCACCATCTTCTGCCTGCTATTGATGGGCTACTTCTACTACCGAATTCTCGGTGATCAAGGGTCGCTCGCCTCTTTCGGGTTGCTCGCTTTCGTGGCAGCAGTACAGTTCCTACCTGCCATTCTTGGCGCCGTTTACTGGACTGGCGGCAACCGCTACGGTGCCATTGCCGGCCTCGCAGCGGGTTTCTCTTTATGGGTATACACTCTCGTGATACCTGCACTTTCGGGTGCTCAATTGATCCCCGATGCATTCAACCCCACGATTCTTGCGCCCGATTGGCTAGCACCAACTCGTTTGCTGGGGCTAGCCAACCTTGATCCGCTAACTCACGGGGTCATCTGGAGTCTGGGTCTCAATACGCTCTTCTACATCTTTGCCTCCAAGATGCTCTCACCTCGATTGGTGGATCGCATTCAGGCCAGCGCCTACGTCGACAGTCAGCGCGACCCTAACTCTGAACCGGGCCGCCAAACGACGCCGGTGAACGTTGGCGACCTGCAGCTACTGGCTGAGCGCTTTTTGGGTATTCGCCGCACTCAGCAGGCATTCAACGACTTTGCCACACAGCGCAATGAAGAGCCGCGACCACCGGGCGATCGCGCACCTACAGAGCTGATTCAGTTCACCGAACGCCTGCTCGCCGGTGTAATCGGCGCATCCTCAGCGCGCATCGTGATGGACTCGACCCTGCGCGGAAAATCGATGCAACTCGGTGACGTAGTAGCCATTGTCGACGAGGCATCGCAGGCACTTCGCTTCAACCGTTCACTATTGCAGTCCACCATCGAGAACGTCTCTTTGGCGATCAGCGTAGTGGATCAGAAGCTGCGCCTAGTTGCCTGGAACCAGCGCTTTGTGGAGATGTTTGATTATCCAGAAGAGCTCATCAGTGTTGGGCGCCCAATTGAGGAGATATTCCGCTATAACGCCATTCATGGTGAATATGGCTACTCGGCGAAAAGTATTGATGAGCAGGTGGAGGAGCGCATGGAGCTGATGCGCACGCGCAAAAACCACCACTTCGAACGTTACCGCCCCAACGGCCAAGTACTTGAGGTACGCGGAAACCCGATGCCGGATGGAGGTTACGTCAATACCTACATGGATATCACCGAGCATAAACGTATAGAGGAGGCTCTACGCGAGAGTGAAGAGAACGTCCGTATCTACACTGACAACGTTCCGGTGATGATCACCTACCTAGATCCGGAGCAGCACTTCCTCTTTATCAACAAAACCTTTGCCGATGCCATGCGCTTGGATCGCCATAATATTGCCGGCACGCCCTCACATCAGGTTTTCTCTGAGACTGAGTATCTGTTGCGACAGCCTTATGTTGAGCGTGTATTGAAAGGCGAGCGAGTGACATTCGAAGCGCCGCTGCCAAGCTTCGAAGGTAGCGATCGCACCGCTGAGCTCACCTTGATTCCACACGTTGGCGAGTACAACGATGTACTCGGTTACTTCACACTCTATCAAGACATTACAGAGCGCCATAGAGCCGAGTTGGCGATCCAGGAGACTAATGAGAATCTTGAGAAGCGCGTCGCTGAGCGTACTCAAGCTCTATCTATGGTGAATAAGGAGTTGCGCAAAGAGAATACAGTTCGTGCCCTGATGGAGGATGAGTTACGTCAGGCCAAATCCGATGCAGAGGCTGCCAACTTAGGCAAAACCCGCTTCCTGGCGGCCGCGTCTCACGACCTACTGCAGCCTCTAAATGCGGCACGCCTGTTCACCTCGGCGCTGACCCAGCAGTCGCATCAAGATGAGACACGCCAGCTGGTGAACAACCTTGACGGGGCACTTCGCTCGGCGGAGGAGTTGATCACTGCACTGCTAGACATATCAAAGCTCGATGCCGGTGCGCTGGAGCCCAAGCTCAGCCATTTCTCCCTAGAGACTGTCTTCGCCAATCTCACTAACGAATTCAAAGCGATGGCAGATGACAAGCAGCTAGAGTTTAAGTCGGTCAACTGTAAACAGGTGGTCTACTCGGATCAGACCCTATTGCGCCGTGTCCTGCAAAACTTCATCTCCAACGCTATTCGCTACAC
>JABXHP010000205.1 GCA_013373575.1 Oceanospirillaceae bacterium
ACTCATGAGACCTACGTTCACAGCACAAGTATCGGTCAAAAAGAGATCGATGAAGCGCCGGTTAAAACCCGCATGAATGGTGATCAGGTTATTACCGAGCGCTACATGACAGATATCAAGGCACCGCCTTTCTGGCAGATGGCGATGGGTTTCCAGGGTTTAGACCCAGAAGCTGACGTTGATCGCTGGCAGATATGCCGCTTCAATGCGCCGAGCCACATTATGATCGATGTCGGTGTTGCCCTGGCAGGTAAAGGTGGCTTCGAGGCCCCTGCTGAAGTTCGAGCCGGTAGTGTGGTGGTTGATTTCCTCACACCAGAGAGTGACGGCACAATGTGGTACTTCTGGGGTATGGCGCGGAATTTCCAGCCGCAGGATAGCGAACTGACCGATAAGATTCGCGAAGGGCAGGGCGGTATCTTTGCCGAGGACCTTGAGGTGTTGGAGGCGCAGCAGCGTAACCTTGATATCTACCCTGATCGTCAGCTACTCAAGCTCGATATCGATGCCGGTGGCGTTGCAGCCCGCCGCCTTATCGATAAACTGATCAAAGCGGAGACAGAGGCAGCCTAAAAGCTGGCAGAATAGCCGCCATTAAAAACCTAGTTTAAAAGCCGCCTCAAGTTGGCGAATAGCGAGAGAGAAGCGATTATGAAAGTACGTGTAGCTGAACGTCGTATGCTGACGCAGAGTACCGTAGCTCTGCGTCTGGTTTCAGAGACTGAGGCGTTGCCGCCATTTACCGCCGGTGCACACATCGATCTACATCTGCGTACGGATCTGTCGCGTCAGTACTCTCTGTGTAACCCTTCGGCTGCGCCAGAGTACTATGAGCTGGCGGTCTACATCGATCCCGAATCTAAAGGGGGATCAAAAGCGGTGGGCGAACTCAACGTTGGTGATGAGCTTGAGATCGACGGTCCGCGTAACCACTTTGAGCTGGTTGAGGGTGGACGTTACCGGCTTTTGGCCGCAGGGATAGGTATTACTCCAATCTGGGCGATGGCGCAGCAACTGCATGCCGCGGGTAAGCAATTCAGCATGCACTACCGTACCAAGAGCGCGGCCCTAACTGCTTACGGTGAAGAGATCGCTGCTGCACCTTTCAGTAGTCAGGTGACTCAGAGCTATTCGAGTGAAGGGTCTATCGAGATCGCTGACCTAGTTGCAGCACCGAAGGCGGATGAGCAGCTCTACGTGTGTGGGCCTCAGCGCTTTATTGATGCAGTTCTTGAAGCTGCAGCTGCCGCGGGTTGGCCCGAGGAGCGCCTGCATCGTGAATACTTCACGGCAACGCTGAAGGAGAGCGAAGATCCACAGCACCTGTTTAAGGTGCGGGTTGCCTCCACAGGTGATGAGTACGAGATCCCGCCTGATCGCAGTATCGCCGAGGTGCTAGATGAGGCGGGTCACTTCATTCCGCTCTCCTGCGAGGAGGGGGTGTGCGGCACCTGCATGGTTCCGCTGCTAGAGGGGGAAGCGGAGCACCGTGATCTCTATATGACACCAGCAGAGCATGCTGCCGGTGAGATGATCACGCTCTGCTGCTCGCGCGCCAAGTCGGACCTGTTGGTTGTTGATATCTAAGGTTGGAGCCGATGCGCTCCTATCGGCGTACCGGCCCCGTCCGAAATCTGGGAGCCGCACCGGGTTTTAACGAGGTGCGTAATTTCTTCGATTTTCGTGGCGTCAAAATTGGCGGCTGGGTTAAATCTGAGGAGCAACAACAACGCGCTAAGGATTTCTTTATCGCGTTGTTGGATCTGCAGGAGATTCTCCAGGTTCCTGCCTACGTTATATCCCTGCGTGGGCAACTCTCACTGCACTACGGCACCGGCGGCCAGCCGGGCGTCTCAGCGCACTATATGCCCGCAGCCCGGGTACTGGCGCTGGCGAAGAATGCAGGTGCCGGCAGTTTGGCGCACGAATGGTTTCACGCTTTTGACCACTATATCGCTGAGCACATTTTCTCTGATGAGGTCGGTGGACGCTTCGCCTCTATCGCTTGGCTCACCGATTTCGATTTGAGGAACCATCCGCTCTGTCAGCTATTGGCTAGCTGCTACCGAACCATCCTTTTAGATGAAACTGGCGAAGGTCCCAGCGAGTATGTTGCGCGAGCGATGGCGCAAGATAGGGCTGAGGCGTCGCTCTACTGGAGCAAACCGGAGGAGCTGTGTGCACGTGCTTTTGAGTCCTACATCGAGGATGCCGCGATAAGTAATCAGTTTCTCGCATCTGGCACGCGGCGCAGTGCAAGGCAGTTCGACCCCTATCCGCGCGGCGACCATCGTCGTGCCATCAATCTCGCATTTAACAATTACTTTGGCGCGCTAGGTGCTTCGCTGAGCGGGGCGGTAAATTAATTCATGACATGTCGCGCGAGTATGCGTTTGGCATCTCGCTGTACAGTCTCACGCTCGCGCCAGCCCCAAAAAAGATCGCGCGCTGTCCGTGCAGCACTCTCTAGCTCTACAACGGGCTCTGGGTAGCTTGTTTGCGTATCGAACATCTGGCGCTCTAAGGGGGTCAGGCTCCAGGGCGCGGGGAGCGCTTCGGCTGGTAGCTCGTGCAACTCAGGCACCCAGCGGCGGATAAACGTCTCAATTTGTTGCTGCTCTTTCGCCTGCTTTACTGGATTGTAGATGCGCAGAGTGTGGATGCCGGTGACGCCCGCCTGCATCTGTAGCTGGGGATAGTGGATGCCAGGTTCGAAATCGAGAAACTGTGCCGCCAGATGCTCAGCGCCGAGGCGCCAATCTATCCTCAGGTAGTGGCATAAGAAGCTAACCAGCATCGCGCGCATGCGAAAATTGATGTAGCCGGTGGCGTTCAGCGCGCGCATGCAGGCATCCACGAGGGGAACCCCTGTTAGGCCTTGCTGCCAGCGCTCTAGATCCTGTGTCACGCGCTCATCATCGCGCCAGGGAAATTCGGCGAAGCCTGCATTTATAGCGGCGAACTGCATGCTGGTTTCACTCTCGAACTTCTGTATGAAGTGGCAGTGCCAGTGCAGGCGTGAACGAAAAGCTCGCATGGAGCGCTCCCAGTCACCGCTGCCCCGGTGCTGTTTTGCACTCTGATAGGCTTGGGCAAGGCTCAGGTTGCCCCAAGCTAGATAGGGTGAGAGGCGGCTGCAGCTTTTGCGGCTCAAGAGCGGGCTCGAGATATGGCGGTAGTAACGCTCACCGCGCTGCTGCAGAAAGCTTTCTAGACAGGCGTGAGCAGCCTCTTCACCGCCGTACTGGGAGGCCGAACTCGCCTTAAGCCAGGCTTCAGGTGGCGAGAACTCAGGTAGGGCTACGTCAGCGCTGTTAATTGGGCCTTTCGGCGGCGGCAATAGCGCGCGTCTAATCTGCTTATCCCAATTTCTCTGCCAGCCTTGGCGATCTTTTGCGCCGCGAATTACCGCGCCGGATGGGCTCTCGCGCCAGGCTATCCGCTGCTGCTCACACCAGCGCTTAATACGAATATCTCGCTCAAAGGTACACTGCAGGCCGATCTCTTCATAGCTGAAAAGGTTTGCGATTGGCTGTTGTTGATGGATCTTCTGCAGTAGGCTCAGAGGCTCCGCTTCAACTATATGCAGCCTTGCGTTGAGCGGGGTCAGTTTGCGCCTAAGTTCCTCGAGCGACTGCCAGACAAAGCGCCAGTGGCGCATAGAGTAGTGAGGATCGTTGAGCAGTTCTGGCTCAAAAATATACAGCAGCAGTAGCGGTTTTCTTGCAGCGATAGCCTGAGTTAGTGGTAGGTGGTCACTCAGGCGTAGATCGCGCTTAAACCAGAGAATATTGATGGGTGCTTGCATGCCTCGTTTAGGTTTTGAGAGAGGAATCAGATCACTTGTAGCTAAACGGTGACGGAATTCCAAGCCAGCGCCCTAGGGCTAGATTGACCCAGTAGACCGACCAAAAGGCGAATACGGTATCGGAGAGGAAGTGCCCCCCTTGGACAATGCGCGTCAAGCCAACCAGTGATCCGATGCCCAAACCAATCCAGAACCAGCGCCGCGAACGCATCAGCCAGCCCAGGGCAATGAAATAGAACCCCATTGACGCATGTCCGCTGACAAAGGAGCAGTTTTTAGCACAGGACCCAGAGTACACAAATGCAGGTGTGAATTGATTCTCACCGCCGAACTCCAC
The DNA here is from genome assembly GCA_013373575.1 of Oceanospirillaceae bacterium. Taxonomy (GTDB): domain Bacteria; phylum Pseudomonadota; class Gammaproteobacteria; order Pseudomonadales; family Balneatricaceae; genus Marinobacterium_E. The sequence continues at coordinate 4,146 of JABXHP010000205.1, forward strand.
AATCTGGGACGGGCGTGCTCTACCGATAGAGTTGTTCTTGAATACGCCGTTCACCAGTAGGCCGGGGCCTATTAAGAGCGACAGAAATAGAAACAGGAATATCTTACGTTTGAAGGGGTTGCGCCCATCGCGAAAACGCCACAGCGCCCAGAGAGCCGCAACCAAAAGCCCCGGTACGAACAGATAGGGTAGATAGCCGAATAGCTCGTAGATGATTACAAAGGGTAGTGTGCGACCGAGCTGGAACTCCCCTTCGATGTAGAACCAGCCGCTACTGATGAGGTCAAG